>CALCXL010000850.1 GCA_937907595.1 uncultured Pseudomonadota bacterium | reverse complement strand
GCGTCCGAGTAGCCGCTGTAGGAGCAGGTCAGCGTGCTCGACACCGTCGCCGTCGCCGGGGCGATGGACACCGAGCTGATGCTGGGCGCGGCGTTGTCGATGACGATGGAGGCCGAGTCCGGGGCGCCGTCGGCCGTTCCATCGTTCGGCGTCACCGTGCAGACCACCGTGTCGCCGGAGCTGTAGCCGCTGCTCAGGGTCGACGACGTGCCCACTTCGGTGGCGCCGATGGTCCAGGAGAAGGTGCTCTGGTCGGCGTCGCCGTCGGCGTCCGAGTAGCCGCTGTAGGAGCAGGTCAGCGTGCTCGACACCGTCGCCGTCGCCGGGTCGATGGACACCGAGCTGATGCTGGGCGCCGTGTTGTCGATCTCCACGGTGTTGCTGTTCACCGGCGTGCCGGCGTCGTCGCCGTCCGTGGGCGTCACCGTGCAGAAGACCGGGTCGTCCTTGTCGAAGAAGGCGCCCGACAGCGTCGCCGTGGTCGGCGTCACCGGCGAGCTGTCCACCGTCCACGCGTAGCTGTAGGTGATCGAGTCCCCGTCGGCGTCGCTCGCGCTCCCCTGCGTGCACGTCAAGGTGCTGCCCTCGAACGCCGTGGTCGGGGTCAGGGACACGCTGCTCAGCACCGGCGCCGTGTTGTCGATGGTCACCGAGTTGGACACCGGCGTCCCGGGGTCGGTCCCGTCGAACGGCGTCACCGTGCAGGTCACCGTGTCGTCACGGGTGAAGGCCCCGCTCAGCGTGCTCGACGTGCCCACCTGGGTCGCGGCGATCGTCCACGCGTACGTGCTCTGGTCGGCGTCGCCGTCCGCGTCCGAGTAGCCGCTGTAGGAGCAGGTCAGCGTGCTCGACACCGTCGCCGTCGCCGGGGCGATGGACACCGAGCTGATGCTGGGCGCGGCGTTGTCGATGACGATGGAGGCCGAGTCCGGGGCGCCGTCGGCCGTTCCATCGTTCGGCGTCACCGTGCAGACCACCGTGTCGCCGGAGCTGTAGCCGCTGCTCAGGGTCGACGACGTGCCCACTTCGGTGGCGCCGATGGTCCAGGAGAAGGTGCTCTGGTCGGCGTCGCCGTCGGCGTCCGAGTAGCCGCTGTAGGAGCAGGTCAGCGTGCTCGACACCGTCGCCGTCGCCGGGTCGATGGACACCGAGCTGATGCTGGGCGCCGTGTTGTCGATCTCCACGGTGTTGCTGTTCACCGGCGTGCCGGCGTCGTCGCCGTCCGTGGGCGTCACCGTGCAGAAGACCGGGTCGTCCTTGTCGAAGAAGGCGCCCGACAGCGTCGCCGTGGTCGGCGTCACCGGCGAGCTGTCCACCGTCCACGCGTAGCTGTAGGTGATCGAGTCCCCGTCGGCGTCGCTGGCGCTGCCCGGCGTGCACGTCAGGGTGCTGCCCTCGAACGCCGTGGTCGGGGTCAGGGACACGCTGCCCAGCACCGGCGCGGCGTTGTCGATGGTGATGCTGGCCGAGTCCGGCGCGCCATCCACCGTGGCGTCGTTGGGCGTCACGGTGCACACGACGGTGTCGCCCGAGGCGAAGACCCCGCTCAGCGTCGACGACGTGCCCACCTCGGTCGCGGTGATCGTCCAGGAGTAGGTGAACGTCACGGTGTCCCCGTCCGGGTCCGTGGCCGCCGCCTCGCAGGTCAGCTCCGTCGACGCCGTCGCCGCAGCCGGCGTGATGTTCACCGACGTCAGCTCCGGGGGCTCGTTGCAGCCGTTGTCGACCACGCCGTCGCAGTCGTCGTCCACGCTGCCGTCGCACAGCTCGGCCGCTCCGGGGAACACCGTGGGCGCGCCGTCGTCGCAGTCGTTGTCTTGCAGGGTGCTGTCGTCGCCGTCGGCCCCGCAGACCGTGAAGCCGTCGGCGTCGGCGTCGAAGCCCTCGTCGATCAGCCCGTCGCAGTTGTTGTCGATGGCGTCGCACTGCTCGGTCGCGCCGGCGAAGGCCGCCGGCTCGTCGTCGTCGCAGTCGCCGTCGCACTCGGTCTGCAGGTCGCTGTCGTCGTCGATCTCCGCGTCGCTCAGCAGCCCGTCGCAGTCGTTGTCCAGGTCGTCGCACAGCTCGGGGGCGCCGGTGTAGACCGTGACGTTGAAGTCGTCGCAGTCGGTGGCGTTGAGGTCGCCGTCGTCGTCGATGTCCGAGTCGATGCAGTCCGGGTCGTCGTCGCCGTCGAAGTCGTCGAAGCTGTCGACCAGGTCGCCGTCGCAGTCGCTGTCGATGTTGTCGCAAAGCTCGGGGGCCCCGTCGTAGACGGTGGGGTCGGCCGCGTCGCAGTCGCTGCTGTCCGGGTCGCCGTCGTCGTCCAGGTCGGGCTCGGGCTCGGTGACGGTCAGGGTGAAGTCGCCGGTGGCGGCGTTGAAGCCGTGCACCAGGATGCGGTACGTCGCCCCGAACTCGCTGTCCCAGGTGGCGCGCGAGGTCAGACCGCAGCCGGTCGCGTCGTCGTTGCCGGCCTCGCAGAGCAGCGCGCTGCAGTCGCCGCTGAACACGCTGATCTTGGTGTCGTAGTCCGCGGCGTCGCAGGTGCTGGCCGTGACCTCGCCGCCGGTGGCGGTGTAGGTGTACCAGACGCCCGGGCCGGTGTTGCTGGTGCTGCAGAAGCCCACGGCGTCGAAGGAGGCGCCCACCGTCGTGCCGTCCACGGGGGCGTCGTCCAGCACGTCCTCGGCGTCCTCGCACTGGTCGTTGCAGGGCAGGTCGGTGCCGTTGCAGTCCTGGTCCACGGCGTCGTCGCAGACCTCGGTGGCGCCGGGGTAGACGGTGGGGTCCAGGTCGTCGCAGTCGTCCACGTCCAGGCTGGCGTCGTCGTCGTCGTCCTCGTCCGTGCAGTCGGGCTCCAGGTCGCCGTCGAAGTCGTCGAAGTCGTCGACCAGGCTGCCGTCGCAGTCGCTGTCGATGGCGTCGCAGAGCTCGGGGGCGCCGTCGAAGATCGTGGGGTCCAGGGCCGCGCAGTCGGTGGCGTCGGCGTCTCCGTCGCCGTCGTCGTCCTCGTCGACGCAGTCGGGCAGCGGGTCGGTGTCGGAGTTGAGGTCCTCGTCCACCAGCGAGCCGTCGCAGTCGGAGTCGACCAGGTCGCAGGCCTCGGGGGCGCCGGGGTAGGTGGCGGCGTCCGCGTCGTCGCAGTCGCCGTCCAGGGGGGTGAAGGTGTCGCCGTCGACGTCCTGGTCCACGCAGTCTGGCTGGCCGTCGGAGTCGCTGTCGGGGAACTCGTCGACGGTCGAGCCGTCGCAGTCGGAGTCGATCAGGTCGCAGACCTCGGTGGCGGCGGGGTGGATGGACGCGTTGAAGTCGTCGCAGTCGTCGACGTCCAGGCTGCCGTCGCCGTCGTCGTCGTCGTCGATGCAGTCGGGGCTGAGGTCGCCGTCGAAGTCCGGGTCCCCGTCCACCAGGGAGCCGTCGCAGTCGGAGTCGATGGCGTCGCAGGACTCGACTGCGCCGGGGTAGATGGACGCGTCGGCGTCGTCGCAGTCGTCGGCGTCCAGGCTGGCGTCGTCGTCGTCGTCCTCGTCGATGCAGTCGGGGGTCAGGTCGCCGTCGAAGTCCGGGTCCTCGTCCACCAGCGAGCCGTCGCAGTCGCTGTCCACGGCGTCGCAGAGCTCGAGGGCGCCGGGGTAGATGGAGGCGTCGGAGTCGTCGCAGTCGCCGCCGGTGACCGTCGAGCCGTCGCCGTCGGAGTCGTCGTCCACGCAGTCGGGCAGGTCGTCGCCGTCGGAGTCGGCGAACTGGTCGACGATGGAGCCGTCGCAGTCGCTGTCGACGGTGTCGCAGAGCTCGGGGGCGGCGGGGTAGATCGTGGGGTCGAGGGAGGCGCAGTCGGCGACGTCCAGGCTGCCGTCGTCGTCGTCGTCCACGTCGGTGCAGTCGGGGGTGCCGTCGCCGTCGAAGTCGGGGTCCTCGTCCACCAGGGAGCCGTCGCAGTCGGAGTCGATGGCGTCGCAGGACTCGGGGGCGGCGGGGTAGACGGCGGGGTCCGCGTCGTCGCAGTCGCCGTCCAGGGGGGTGAAGCCGTCGGCGTCGACGTCCTCGTTGTCCAAGCAGGCGCAGGCCTCGCCGAGGGTGGTGGAGGCGTCCAGCCAGGCGGTGCCAAAGGTGCCGACGTCCTGCACGTAGCGGTAGGCGACGGGGTCGAAGGTGAAGGTCGGGGCGCCGCAGAAGCCGACGACGGCGACCTGCATGGAGCAGCCGGTGCCGTCGGCCAGGCAGACCGTGGACTCCTGCAGCAGGGTGTCGCAGCCCAGGCCGTTGTCTTCCGCCGTGGCGGTGCCCTCGCAGAGGTCGGCGTTGCAGGTCAGGTCGGCGGAGGTGCTGGCGATGGGCTCGCCGAAGCCGTCCAGCGCGTCCAGGGAGACGGAGTCCCGGGCGCCGTCGGGGCTGCGGAGGTGGTCGACGGCGGCCACGAGGAAGGCATCCTCCTGGTCGGCCGCGCCGCCGCCGGGGGTGACGACGGCGTAGTTGGTGGCGGGCTGGCCGTCCAGATCCCAGGAGACCTGCACGACGACCGCGCCGTCCACCAGGGCGGGGGTGACGACCGCGGACTCGAAGTCGGCGTGGCCCGTCCCGACGAAGGTGAACCAGGAGGTGGGCGGCGTGAACGTGCCGTCCACGACGGTGGCGGGCAGGATCGTCCAGGCGGAGGAGACGGCGCCGGCCAGGGTGGGCATGTCCGTGGAGGCGCTGACGACCTCGTGCAGGGTCAGGCTGTAGCTCAGGGGCAGGTCGGGGTTGCTGGCCACGAAGAGGTCCAGGTGGGCGGCGAGGTCGGCCACCTCCTGCAGGGCGGAGGCCGAGTCGTCGTCGTCGCCGGAGTCGTCGTCGTCGCCGGAGTCGTCGTCGTCGCCGGTGCTGTCGTCGTCGTCGCCGGTGCTGTCGTCGTCGTCGCCGCTGTCGTCGTCGTCCAGGGAGTCGTCGTCGTCCAGGGAGTCGTCGTCGTCCGTGGTGCTGTCGTCGTCGTCGTCGGTCACCGCGGGGCAGCCGGGGGCGAGGGCGGCCAGCAGGAGCATGGACAGCATCAGGGAGAGGGACGGGAAGCGATCGGCCATGGCGGACTCCGGGGGGGCCGCGCGCGTGGGCGGCGGACGGCGCGGAGTGTAGCAACCTGGGGGTGGTCCGCAGGGGCCGCGATCGGCCCACTGGAGCCGGTGAGCGCCCCTCAGGGACGGCGGTGCGCGCGCCCTTGGCGGGACCAGGTCCAGCCCGCCAGGCCCATGCCCAGGGCGCCGAAGATGCCCAGGATCTCCCAGGCGATGCCCGGCATGAGCGTGGTCATCACGAAGCCCACGCAGAACAGCCCGGCGGGGCCGAGCATGGCGGGGCGGGCGCCAGCGGCCACGGCGGCGAAGATGCCGAACAGCAGCTGCAGCAGGGCGATGCCGACGTACACGGGAAGGCCCACGGTCAGCGCCATCCACCACAGCAGCAGCGGCGCCAGCACGGCCAGCCCCTGCACCATGAGGAAGCGGCGGTTGGCCAGGTTGGAGAGCAGCTCGCGGCGGCGGGACGCGACGGTGGCGGCGATGGTGGCGCCGTGGCTCAGGCTGATGAGCGTCAGGGTGCCGTAGCCGGGGGTGAAGCGGCCGCTGCGATCCAGCGCCCCCAGGGCGACGTCGACCACGCCCCACAGCAGGGCGGCGGCGTAGAGCATCACGGCGCGCTCGAAGCGGCCGCTGCGCTCGCTGCGCTGGCGGGCCCGCATGCGCTGGGCCTGGCGGCTGTGGCGCTGGCGGGTCTGCAGCCGCATCTCCACGGCGCGGGCCAGCTCCTCGGGCGGGTGCTCCAGCTCCTCCAGGAGCACGGCGGCGTGGTCGGCGCGGCCCTCGCCGAGCTCGAAGCTGGCCATGGCCATCGCGGCGGCGTCCTGCCCCTCCAGGGCGTCGGGGTTGTCCGGCCAGTCGCGCAGGGCCTCGCGGAAGCCGAAGCGGCACTCGGCGTAGAGCTCGTGCACGTCGGGGGCGAAGACGTCGTCGCTGTCCACCAGCTCCTGCAGCGCGCGCAGCCGCAGTCGGGCCTCCAGGGCGAGCCGGCGCGAGGTCCGGCGGGACAGGAAGCGGGCGATCTCCTGACGGACGGCCTCGGCGGAGGCGTAGCGCTCGTAGGGATCGCGGCGGCAGGCGCGGGTGGCGATGGCGGCCAGCTCCCCGGGCACGCGCTCCTCGTAGGCCCAGGGCTCGCTGGCCCAGGCGCGGGCCAGCTTCTCCAGCAGGGAGCCCTCACCGTGGAGCTGCCGGCCGGTCAGGATCATGTGCAGGCAGCCGCCCAGCAGGTAGACGTCGGTGCGCGGGCGCAGGTGGTCGGTGATGACGCCGGCCATCTCCGGGGCCATGTAGCCGGGCGTGCCCAGGACCTCGGTCTCGTCCCGGGCCAGGGGCACGTCGATGTCGCAGGCCGGATCGAAGGCCAGCGCCATGCCCCAGTCCACCAGGTAGACCTCGCCGTGGGCGCCGATCATCACGTTGGACAGCTTGATGTCGCGGTGCAGGATCCCCTTGCTGTGGGCGAAGTGCGCGGCGTTGCAGACCTGCATGAGCACGCGCAGGTGCCACTCCAGGGGGTCGGGCTCGCCGGCCGGGGCGCGCAGGTGGCCGCCCTGGTGCACGAAGTCCAGCCAAGCGGTGCCCTGCACGCGCCGCATGACGATCATCGGCTGCCCGTCCTCGTCGGTGCCGATGAGGTGCACGGGGACGATGCCGGGGTGCTGCAGGGCGCCCAGGACGCGGGCCTCGCGGATGAGCTGCCGGGCGCGGGCGGGGGAAGCCTTGTCCTTGCGCAGGCACTTGACGGCGACCTCGCGCTGCAGGGCCAGCTGGCGGGCGGCGGTGACCTCGGCCGTGCCCCCGCGACCGAGCATGGCGCCGAACTCGAGGTTGTGGCTGAAGCGGGTGAACTGGGGGAGCAGGACGGTGGGCTCGTCCTCGATGCCCCACTCGGTGGCCTCCAGGCCCACGGGCGCCAGGGTCCCCTGGGCGCTCAGGATCAGCGTGCCCGGGTCGATGCTGAGGCTCTCCCAGCGCTCGACGAGGGTGTCTTCGGTGACCGTATGGGGCGCGATCGTGCTCACTCAGGGGCGTGAGTCTACCCCTGGTCAGCCCCGGGTCCGGAACCGCGGGCGCCGCCGGGACGCGCACCTCGCCCTCTAAAAAGCGAGGTACGCGTCCGAACGGCGTACAGCGACCGCTTCGGACCGAGACCCGAACGCATCACGCCAGCCACGGCGCTCAAGCGTTCGGGGTCGGGCCGATCGGTCCCTCGCTCGAGCCGGGCGTGCACCCGGCTCCAGGTCGAGGTTGTGATCCGGCAGCTCGTGGTCATGGGACCTCCTCTGCGTTCCCCCGGCTTGATCGCCGGGGTCGCGCGCTCGCACTCACGTTGGCTTGCAGCCTGGGACGAGGTCGCGGCGGTCGCACCGCGGATCGCTCCACGGCGCTCGGCGCGCGCCCTCATCCGCTAGGACTCCTGCTTGGTCCCTTTTGTTCGCGCGAACAAGCAGATTCCTGCAATTCGTGACTGACGTCCCACCGAATCAACTGTTCCGGATGATCGGATGCGTTGGCGGCCGGAGTCGACAGGAGCGGGGGCGACGGGGCGACAGGATGGCGATATCAGTTGCGATATCAACGGCGGCGTCGACCGATCAGCTCCCGTGTCCGCCGTGGAACGCGAAGCGCATGATGCGCCCCAGCCGAGGGTCCTGATCCACCAGGAAGCGCTGGTTGCGCGCGTCCAACAGGCGGTGGAAGTTGAAGTCGTCCTCCGGGGAGGGGAACAGCGCCGCGGCGGAGGTGCAGTCCCCCTCGCCCAGCCACCGCCGCGCCTGCACGGTGGGCACGACGATGCGCAGCACCACCCGGTACCAGAGGTCCTGCTCGCCCACCTCCGGGCGGCAGAGCCAGCCGTGTTGGGCGTGGGGGCGCAGGGCCTTGGACGGCTTGGCCCTCCGCAGATCACAAACCTGGAAGCCCGTGGCCTGCCGCCCCTCGTACTCCGCCCAGATCCCCGGCACGTCCTGGGGCTGCCCGCGCTCCACCACCGAGACCGACCGGAGCTCCTGCTCGTATCCGCAGTCCACCAGGTAGATGACGCCCTGCTCGTCGGGGGACTCGACGTAGTCGTAGACGCCGGGCCTGCGGTCCAGCTCCTGGAGCTTGCGGGTGGCGAAGAAGAGGGCGTAGGGGATGGAGTCCACCAGGTCGACCCAGCGGGTGCGGATGCCGTAGTGCTGCAGCAGCGGCTCGGTGGTGACCTTGTGCGCCGGCTTGGGGTCGAAGCCGATGGCGTCCCGGTACTCGTTGAGGAAGGCCTCCATCAGGCCGTCGACCTCCGCGGGGGGGTGCTTGCCCGCGCGGTAGATGCCCGGCTGCAGGGAGCCGTAGCAGCGGTTCTGGCCGCGGAAGAGCACCCACTTGTCCTTGAGGCTGTACTTCATGTAGCCCAGCACCCGGACCAGGCCCTGGTAGCTGTCCACCGCCACGGCCGGCAGGCCCTGGTAGTCGACGACGCGGGCGGAGCGGTCCGGGCCCTCCCCCTTCCAGAGGGAGGCGGCGATGCGCTCGGTCCAGTCGATGAAGGGGGGCTCGGGCATCGGGGGGGCTCCAGCGGGTCGGAGTCTACAGGCTGGGGGGGGGAGGCGATGGCTCGCAGCGACCCCGCTGGTACCTTGGAGCGATGAGGATCCTCTGGACGCTCCTGCTGCTCTCCGCATGCCCCAACGCGCCCGTCGACGACGACGACACCGCGGACGACGACGACACGGCCAACGACGACGACTCCGGCAACGACGACGACGACGCGACGCCGCCCACCTGCGAGCTTTGGGGGCAGCCGACGGAGCTGGCGGAGGTGGACGACGAGTCCCTGGACGAGATCTCCGGCCTGGTCGTGTCCCAGGCCCAGCCCGGGCTGCTCTGGGTGATCGAGGACTCCGGCAACCCCGCCGACGTCGTCGCCCTCTCCTTCGACGGCGACGTGCTCGCCCGCGTCCACCTGGAGGGCCGCAGCAACCGCGACTGGGAGGACCTGGCCCTGGGCCCCTGCCCCGCCGGGACCTGCCTGTTCGTGGCCGACATCGGCGACAACGCCCGCACCGCTCCCGAGGTGGCGCTCCTGCGTTTGGCCGAGCCCACCGTGGACCCCGAGCACGACGGCGACCCCCTGGACCTCACCCTGCCCGCCGATCGCCTGCCCTTCACCTACCCCCAGGGGCCCGAAGACGCCGAAGCGCTGGTCATCGAAGGCGACGGCACCCCCGTGGTCTTCACCAAGCGGGGCGGGGGCAGCACCCTCATGCACCGCCTGACCGACCTGGCCGTCGACCAGCCGAGCGTGGCCCCCGCGGGCGTCGCCCTGGACACCACCCGCACCGACGGCCCCGTCACCCTGGGCGTCACCGCCGCCGACCTGCTGCCCGGGGGCGAGCGCCTGCTGCTGCGCGAGTACTTCGACCTGCAGGAGTACCGCCTGGACGACGGCGTGCTCAGCGCCCGGCCCGACGTGGCCACCCCGGTGCCCTTCGAGCCCGAAGCCCAGGGCGAGGCGGTGGCCTACGACGCCCTCAACCGGCGCTACCTGCACGTGTCCGAGTCCGGGGGCGGCGACCCGACGATCTACCAGGTCCGCTGCGCCGAGTGACCAGCCCGGCCGACCCTCTTGGGGCCGCGCAGGCCCCTCCCCGCGTCGACCCCCGCCGAGCCCACGGCGTGCACTACACCCCCGCCG
>CALCXL010000849.1 GCA_937907595.1 uncultured Pseudomonadota bacterium | reverse complement strand
GAGGGACGCCCTACAGCGCCACGCTGTAGGAGGGGGACACAGGTTTCTCAGAACTCCAGCCGCAGCCCCAGCCAGGGTCGGATGGGGAGCTGCGGGAAGACCCCGTGCTCGGGCGCGGCCAGCGTGCCGTCGGGCTGCGGCTCGCCCCCGCCTTGGACGGAGCCCTGGGAGCTGATCCGTCGTGCAGGAGGAGGCTGAGCTCCGTCCACGAGCGGTTGGCGTCGAAGCTCAGGAGTCGCCGAAGCCGGGGGGCACCGTGGCCGTGTCCAGGGTCACCGAGCCGACGAGGTCGGGGCTGCGAACGTCCGCACAGGCTCACATCGTGGTCGCACAACCGGGTGAGACCGGGGCTGCGTGCGCGTCGGGTGGCTCGGGCGGGTCGTTTGTCGGCCAATCAGGAGCACATGTCGCTTGCTCCAACCCACGTCGATCCTTACACTCCCGCCCGTCTCGGCAGAGACCGCGCCGTCGGAGGGGACGGTGAACCTGCTACAGGAGGCCGCATGGAGCCCGATCGCGTCGAGTTCTTCAGGAAGTTCCTCAACGACCGCCTCTCGGGGCTGATCAAGGAGGCTGAGCAGGGGGTTGGTGAGCTGACGGAGGAGAAGGAAAACCTCCCCGACTCCATCGACCTGGCCAGCGTTGAGTCCCAGCGCGACTTCTCCATCCGGATGAAGGACCGCGAGCGCAAGCTGATCCACAAGATCCGCCAGGCGCTGACCCGGCTGGAAGAGGGCGAGTACGGCGAGTGCATCGTCTGCGGTGAGGAGATCGGAGAGGCCCGCCTGATGGCCCGCCCCGTGACCACGCACTGCATCGACTGCAAGACCGAAGCCGAGCAGCAAGAGCGCGTCCGCGGCCTTTAGCAGCCGCAGTCCCTTGGATCAGCCGGGCCTGCCGCTCCCCGAGGGGCCGCCCCTGCCGACCGTCGAGGTGGCGGTGCCCCTGCCGCTGCCGGGGCCCTTTCACTACAGCGTGCCCGCCTCCCTGAGCGACCAGCTCCGGGTAGGCCACGCCGTGTCCGTGCCCTTCGGCAACCGGCGCATGACCGGCTACGTGCTGGCGGTCGACGTCACGCCGCCCGAGGGCCAGGTCCTCAAGTCCATCGACTTCCTGGCCATCTCCGAGCCGCTGTTCGACGTCGACCTGGTCCCCCTCTTTCACTGGCTGGCCACCTACTACGCCCACCCCCTGGGGGAGGTCGTGCGCACCGCCCTGCCCGGCTCGACCCGGGCCGCGACGCGTCGCACGGTGCGGCTGCTGGACAAGGGGCAGCGGCTTGCCGAGGACGAGACCGCCCCCGACGCGGGCACGCTGGAGATGCTCCAGCGCCTGGCCGCGTCCCCCCAGAAGGCCCTGGCCCTGAAGACCCTCAAGCGCTTGCGCGGCGTCACCGAGCGGCTGATCAAGGCGTCTGAGCGGCGGGACGAGGTGGAGATCCTGCAGTCCGAGGTGGGCACGGTCGCCCAGATCAAGACCGAGGACGTCTACACCCTCAAGGGCGACGCCATGCTCGCCCGCTCCGCCTTCTCCCGCCCCGGACCCATCCGCGACCGCCTCATCGACTGGCTGGCGCGCTTCGGCCCCGCCACCAGCAGCGCCCTGCGCGACGCCTTCCCCCGCTCGGCCCCCCAACTCAAGCAGCTGCGGGACCGTGGCCTGGTGGAGGTGGAGCAGCGCGCCCTGGACCTGGACGCCGCCGAGCAGGTCACCCTGGATCCTGACGACGCCGTCGCCCGCGCCCCCACCCCGGCCCAGGCCACGGCGCTCTCCACGCTGCACCGCGCCCTGGGCGCCCGGACCTTCTCCCGCTTCCTGCTGCACGGCATCACCGGATCGGGCAAGACGGAGGTGTACCTGCAAGCGGCGGCGCGGGTGCTGGAGGAGGGCGGCGGCGCGATCCTGCTGGTGCCGGAGATCGGCCTGACGCCGCAGTTCCTGGCCCGCTTCCGCGCGCGCTTCGGCGAGGAGCCCGTCGCCGTGCTGCACTCGGGCCTGACCGACCGGGAGCGCTTTGACGAGTGGGTGAGGATCCGCCGCGGCGGCGCCCGCCTGGTGATCGGCCCGCGCTCGGCGGTCTTCGCGCCCGTGCACGACCTGCGTTTGATCGTCGTCCACGACGGCTCCTACAAGCAGGACGACGGCCTGCGCTACAACGCCCGCGACGTCGCCCTGGTGCGCTGCCGCAACAGCGACGCCGTCTGCATCCTGGGCTCCGCCACCCCCGCCCTGGAGACGCTCTACCTCAGCGAGACCACCGCGATGCAGCGCCTGGTCATGCCCGACCGGGTGGGCGCCCGCCGCCTGCCGAAGGTGGAGCTGGTGGACCTGCGCGAGCACCCGGTGGAGAACCCCGACGAGGCCTCGGCGGCGCTGTCCCCGCCCATGCGTGAGGCGATCGAGCGCAACGTCGCCGACGGCGGGCAGGCCATCCTGCTCCTCAACCGCCGGGGCTACGCCACCACGGTCCTGTGCACCGACTGCGGCGCCCACTTCCGCTGCGACGACTGCGACGTCTCCATGACGTTCCACGCCCGCCAGCACCGCATCCTCTGCCACTGGTGCGGCGTGCACCTGCCCCTGCCCAGCCAGTGCCCCGGCTGCCAGTCGCGCACCGGCCTCAAGCTGGTGGGGCGCGGCACCGAGCGGCTGGAGGAGGAGATGCTGGCGCTGTGGCCCGATCTGCGGGTGGACCGCATGGACGCGGACACGACGCGCTCGCGGAGCTCGCACAAGCGCATCCTGGACCGCTTCCGCAGCGGCGAGGTCGACGTGCTGGTGGGCACGCAGATGGTCGCCAAGGGCCACGACTTCCCCCGCGTGACCCTGGTGGGGGTGCTGCACGCCGACGCCGCCCTGCACCTGCCGGACTTCCGCGCGGCCGAGCGCACGTTCCAGCTCATCGCCCAGGTGGCGGGGCGGGCGGGGCGCGGGGACCGGCCCGGGCGGGTGCTGGTGCAGACCTGGCACCCCGAGCACCACGCCATCCGCCTGGCCCTGGCCCACGACTACAACGCCTTCGCCCAACGGGAGCTGCGCTTCCGCCGCGGGCTCTGGTACCCGCCGTTTGCGCGGCTGTGCATGTTCCGGGTGAGCAGCCAGGACGAGAAGGCGGCGGAGAAGGGCTCCCGGTTGGTGCGTGAGGCGCTGGACCTGGCCAGCCGCGACCTGGTGGATCAGCCCGGGCAGCTGCGCATCCTGGGGCCCTCGCCGGCCCCCATGTACCGCCTGCAGGGGCGCTACCGCTGGACGGTGCTGCTCAAGACGGACGGGCACCCCCGCATGGGCCGGGTGCTGCACCGCGTGGCCCAGCGCCTGCGTGAGGAGGTGGGCAAGCTGCCCGGCCGCGCCCGCGTGGTCGTGGATCGGGATCCGGTTTCGATGCTCTGATCGGGGGCGGCCTCGACGCCGTCGGCCTCTGCCCCATCGACGCCGTCGGCCCCTGCCCCGTCGACGCCGTCGGCCCCTGCCCCGTCGACGTCGCCCCTACTTGAGCTGCGCCAGCAGGTAGCCCCGGCGGCTGGGGTACTCCACGTCTTCGCCGTAGGGCGCGCGCTCCATGGAGTCGTGCAGCCGCCAGCCCGAGGCCCGCAGCAGGTTCGTGACGTTGCCGCGGTGGTGGTAGTGGAAGTCGATGTCGACGTCCTGGTCCCACCAGGTGTCCAGGTGGCGGACGTCGTGCCCGGCGTGGAACGCCAACAGCAGCCAGCCGCCGGTGCGCACCACGCGGGCCACCTCCAGGAAGATGCCGGCCAGCTTGTGGGTGGGGGTGTTGACGATGGAGTAGAAGGCGAGGGCCCCCGCCCAGGCGTCGTCGGCCGCCTCCAGCGCGAAGAAGTCGCCGACGGCGAAGTCGATGTCCGGGTGCGCGGCGCGGGCCAGCTCGATCATGGCCGGGGACAGGTCGACGCCGAACGCGCCGCCGGCGCCCTGGTCGCGCAGGAAGCGGGTGACGTGGCCGGGTCCGCAGCCCAGGTCGCACAGGGGGCCGTCGCCCACCTTCTCGATGAGCTGCTGGAGCATCAGGCGATCGAAGGGCTTGCCGTCCAGCTCGTTGGACAGGCGCCGGGCGTACTCGCCGGCCACGGCCTCGTAGGCGGCGAGGGTGTCAGGCACTCAGTCGTCGTCCGCGGCCCGCTGCCGCATGGCGCCGCCCCGGCTCCCACCCTTGCGGGGGCCGTCGTCGGCGGGTGCTCCGGCGCGGGCCTTCTCCTCGGTGGTCTCCTCCAGGCGCTTCTTCGCCTTCTTGAACTTCGGCAGCAGCTCCAGGCACTTCTCAAACCAGGCGATCGCGGGGTCGTAGTGGCGCGCGCGCCGCTCGAGCATGCCCAGGCGGTAGTAGGTGTGGGCGCGGTACTCGTCGATGGGGCCGGTGGCCAGGTAGGCCTCGTAGGCGTCCCAGGCGGCCTGGTGGTCGGTCTTGGCGCTGTAGTAGGCCTCGCCGACGTGGAAGAGCACCCGCTTGTTGCGCGGGTCCAGACCGCGCACGCGGTCGAAGGAGGCCAGGGCGTCGTCGAAGCGCTTGGCCTTGAGGTAGACGCGGCCGAGCGTGGTCTCGATCAGCACGCTGGAGGGGTAGAGGTTGCGCACCCCCTCCGCCTCCAGGATGGCCTGCTTGTAGTCCTTCTTCTCCAGATAGGAGTAGGCCAGCACCAAGGAGGCCGGCGCCTGCGCGAGCACGCCCTGGTCCCGGGCCTCGATCATCTGCGCAAGGCCCTCGGCCCGGTGGTCGCCCATGTTCGGCAGGCCGTCGACCGACTCGCTCAGGGCGGTGCGCCAGTAGTCGTACATGCCCAGGGCCAGCTTCACGTCGTGGAAGTCCGGGGCCGCGCGCTGCACCGACTTGATCAGCTCCATGGCGTCCCAGGCCTTGTTGAAGGCGCGCAGGTGGTCGCCGTGGCGGAAGTCGTACATGGCGTCCAGGCCCAGCAGCACGGCCTCCAGGAAGTCGTTCCAGGCCTTGCGTCCCGTGTCCCGCCGCCCCCGCTTGACCCGCTCCATGCCGTCGGCGTACTCGTTCCGGTAGGCCCGCTCCTGCTCGAAGTCGTAGTTCTCGTACATGATCGCCTGCCAGACGATCGCGCGGCCGACGTTGCCCAGGGGGCTGTCCGGGAAGTCGACGCCGGCGACCTCGAAGACCTGCAGGCTCTCCTTGTATCGACGCTGGTAGATGAGGTCCATGCCGTCCTGGGCGGCCAGGAACTCGGACCGGGGCACCCCCAGGGGGTTCTCCCCCGTGAAGGGCTTGCCCGAGACGGTCCGGGGTCCTGCGAGGGCCCAGGAGGGCAGAACAAGCGCCCCCCCGAAGAGGCCCAGGGCGCTGCGTCGGCTGATGCTCATCGCGTCCTTTCGAGTACGGCGTCGACGATGTCGGCGCCGAGGTCGCTGCCGTACAGGTGGGTGCACTCCTGCAGGCCGGTGGGGCTGGTCACGTTCACCTCCGTCAGGCAGCGTCCGATGACGTCGATGCCCGTGAAGATCAGACCGTTGTCCCGCAGGTAGGGGGCCAGGGCGTCGCAGATCTCCTGATCCCGCGCGTTGAGTTCGCAGGCCACCACCGACGCGCCGGCGTGCATGTTGCCGCGGTGGTCGTCGGCCGGGGGCACGCGCAGGAAGGCGCCCTTCGGCACCCCGTCCACCAGGATGATGCGCTTGTCGCCCTCCGTAATCTCCGGGAGGTAGCGCTGCACCATCACGTGCTCGTGGCCGCCCAGGGTGGAGGTCTCCAGGATGGAGTTGAGGTTCCGATCGCCGGCCTCCAGCACGAAGATCCCGCGGCCGCCGTTGCCGTCCCAGGGCTTGATCACCGCGCGGCCGTGCTCGGCCAGGAAGGCCTTCACCTCGACCATGTCCCGGGTCACGATCGTCGGCGTGATCAGGTCGGGGTAGCGCAGGATCACCATCTTCTCGTTGGCGTCCCGCAGCGCGTGGGGCGCGTTGGCGACGACGCAGTGCTTTGCCGCTAGGTCGAGCAGGTAGGTGCAGAAGACGTAGCCCATGTCGAAGGGTGGGTCGGTGCGCTTGAAGATCGCGGTCAGCGAGCGGCTGCCGATCTCCGCCGTCTCCAGCACGTCGGCGACCTTCGGACGCGGGCCCACCGCCAGGCGGCTCGCCTTCGCAAAGAGCTCGTCGCCCCGGCTGAGCAGGTCCCCGGGACCGCAGTGCCACACCTCCCCGCCGCGCTTCTGCCACTCGAGCATCAGCACGTAGGAGCTGTCCTTGTCGGGGTGCACCGTGGACAGGGGGTCCATGACGAACAGGGCGCGCATGCGATCTCTCTCCGAAGGGCGCACAGGGTAGCCGCCGAGGGGGCGCGGGGTCAGGGGCTTGGTAGGGCCGCAGTCTCCCGATCGCAATGACTCGCCAGCTGCTGGACGACCTGGCTGCAGCCCTGGTGGCCCATCAGCCCGCGGTCGGCGCAGGACTGGGTGGCGAACTTCGTGAACGCCAGGAAGTCGCCCCGGGCCGGCACCCCCTCGCAGAAGCCGTCGGTGGCCGGCGCCGCCTGCAGGCAGAAGGACGTGAAGACGGAGGCCCGCACGTTGCACTTGATGTCCAGGTCGCCGCAGGGAGTCGTGCGCCGAAAGCCCTCCTCCAGGCAGGTCCGGTCCGTCCCGGCGACGGCGAAGCGTTGGGCCTCCTGCTGCATCTCCTGCCCGACCGCCTTCAGGTCGCCGGTGTTGGCGCGGACCCAGAGCACGACGCCGGCCACGGCTCCGCCGCACAGCAGGACGATCAGGCCGACCACGATCCCCACGATCAGCAGGACGTTGGTGGGCTTCGGCTTCGGGTCGGGGACGGCGGGCTCGGTCACGACGGGATTGTGGCAGAGCGGGGGTTGATCAGGGTCGGTCGTCCGCGGAGCGCTCCCGGCGGCGCAGCAGGCCCGCCAGGGGCAGCAGCCAGAACCCGCTCAGGTTTGCGCTGCTCTGGCAGCCCGTGCATCCGCTGCCGCTCAGGAGGGCGGGGCTCGGCGGCCCGTCGTCGTCGTCGTCTCCGATCGAGGCATCGTCGTCGTCGGCCGCGTCGTCGTCGTTCGCCGAATCGTCGTCGTTCGCCGAATCGTCGTCGTCTGCGGAGTCGTCGTCGTCCGCTGAGTCGTCGTCGTCTGCTGAGTCGTCGTCGTCCGCGGAGTCGTCGTCGTCTGCGGAGTCGTCGTCGTCTGCTGAGTCGTCGTCGTCCGCGGAGTCGTCGTCGTCCGCCGAGTCGTCGTCGTCCGCGGAGTCGTCGTCGTCCGCGG
>CALCXL010000848.1 GCA_937907595.1 uncultured Pseudomonadota bacterium | reverse complement strand
CTCATCGAGGAGCAGAAGAAGAGCGCCGAGCAGCAAGAGGACGACGACGCCGCCTGGCTGGGCGTGCTCTTCGACCCCCTGAATCGCGACCTGGCGAAGCACCTCAAGCTGAGCGAGGGCGGCGGCGTGATCGTCTCCCGCGTGGTGCCCGGATCGCCGGCGGAGGCCGTGGGGATGCAGCCGCTGGACGTGCTGGTGGCGATGGACGGGCAGCGCATCGCCGTCGAGCAGGAGGCGGACACCGCCCAGTTCGCGCGTGACATCCGCAAGCGGGAGGCCGGCTCCACCGTCCTGTTCACCCGGGAGCGGCCCGGCGGAGCGACCGATCAGCTGTCGGTCGTGTTGATCCAGGCGCCCCGCTCGGAGCTGCACGCCGAGCGCCGCACCGACGAGTCCTTCGAGCTGACCGTGCGCGAGCTGACCACGGACACCCTGCTGAGCCAGCGCCTGGACCCGGGCACCCCCGGCGTGGTCGTCGACGGGCTGACGCGCGCGGGCTGGGCCGGCCTGTCGGGGCTGCGGCAGGACTCGATCATCCAGCGCATCAACGAGCACGAGGTCACCGACCTGGACAGCTTCACGGCGGCCATGGCGGCCATCGCCGAGCAGGCTCCGGAGAAGGTCCTCTTCTTCGTGCGTCTGGGCCGGAACACCGGCTTCTTCGTGGCGGAGCCCAACTGGGCCGAAGTCCAACGATGACCCTGCCGCTGGGCGACGGCCCCGGGGCCTTCCTGGAGGCCTACGGCGCCGCGGTGCAGCCCGTCCGCCAGGCCCACGGCGACGCCTACTGGCGCTTCACCGCCCAGGGCGACTCCTCGGCCCAGGACGAGCTGGCCACCCTGGAAGAGCGGCTGAGCGACCTGCACGCGGACCCGTCGGTCTACGCCCGCCTGCAGGCCTGGCTGCCTGACACGGACGGCCTGGTGCGTCGGCAGCTCGAGGTCCTGCTGCCCGACTACCGGCAGGCGCAGGTGCCCGAGGCGCTGCGCAAGGAGATCATCCGGCTGGGGCTGAAGATCGAGGAGACCTGCACGGTCTTCCGCGCGGAGATCGGCGGCCGGCAGGTCAGCAGCAACGAGCTGGACCGGATCCTGGCCACGGAGACGGACAACGTGGCCCGGCGGGACGCCTGGCAGGCCACGCGGGCGGTAGGCACCCGGGTGGCGCCGAAGGTCCGGGAGCTGGCGAGGCTGCGCAACGAGCAGGCCCGCCACCTGGGCTTCAGCGACTACTTCGCCCTGGCCCTGGACGACGAGGAGATGGACGCCGACCTGCTGGGCGGGGTGCTGGACGACCTGCAGGCCCGCACGGACCCTGCCTGGAGCAGCCTCAAGGGCCGCCTGGACGTCGAGTTCGGGGAGCTGCGCAACAAGGCGCCGGAGGACCTGCAGCCCTGGGACTACACCGACCGCTTCCTGCAGTCGGTGCCGCGACCGAACGAGGGCCGCACCCTGGACCCCTGGTTCCGGCCGCAGTCCATCGGCCGCTTCGCCAAGGGCTATTACCGGGGCATCGGCCTGCCCATCGAGGCGCTGTGGGACGCCAGCGACTTGATGCCCCGGGACGGCAAGTACCCGCACGCCTACTGCATCGGCATCGACAACCCCACGGACGTGAGGGTGCTCTGCAACCTGGACACCACGGCGCGGTGGATGGAGACCGCCCTGCACGAGTTCGGGCACGCGGTCTACAACGCGGGCATCGACCCGGAGCTCCCCTTCCTGCTGCGGGAGCCGGCGCACACCTTCGTGACGGAGGCGGTGGCGATGTTCTTCGGGCGGCTGGCCCGCAACGAGGACTGGTTGGCCACGGTGGCGAAGGTGCCCCGCGAGCGGGCGGCGCAGGCGGCGGCGCGGCTGGCGGAGAACCAGCTGGTCTTCGCGCGGTGGGCGCTGGTGGTCACGCGGTTCGAGCAGGCGATGTACGCCGATCCCACCGCGGATCTGGACGCGGTCTGGTGGGACCTGGTCGGCCAGCTGCAGGGCCTGCGGCGACCCGACGGCTGGGCCGGCGGCGACTGGGCCAGCAAGGTGCACATCGCCTGCTACCCGGCCTACTACCAGTACTACCTGCTGGGCGAGCTGCTGGCTTCGCAGTTCACCGCGGCGCTGGCGGAGCGCGGCATCGGCTCGACGGTGGGCGTGGCCGAGGTGGGCGCCTTCTTCTCCGAGCTGTTCGCCGGCGGCCAGCGCCACCGGTGGGACGCCGCGGTGCAGCGCCTGACCGGGGAGAAGCTCAGCGCCCGCCACTGGGTGGCGGAGTTCGCGGCGTGAGCGGGCTGGAGGCCTCGCTCCTGGCGGTCGGCGGCTACACCGGCTGGGGCGTGTGGCTGGTCGTGGCCGTCATGGCCTTCAACCTGGCCGCCATCCCCCTGTGGTTCCTGCTGGGGTCGCTGCGCCGCAGCCACGACTTTCGCATCAAGGAGGCCCGCACCTTTCTCGCCCTCATCGACCCCGCCCGGGCCGACGACGAGGACCTGGACGACCAGCTCAAGGTGGTCGAGGACGCCATCGAGCGCGCCGAGGGCCTGGGCCCCTTGTGGGGTCGCAAGCACGTCAACACCGCGCGGATCTTCCTGGGCCAGCTGGAGGAGCGCTTCCCCGACTCGGTGGGGCCGGTGCTGGAGCGGATGATGCTGCCGGGGGGGTGAGCGGGCCACGCGAGGCGATCGGGCGGTTCGAGGGCGCCGTCATGTTCGTCCGCAGCCGCCGTTCGTTGTTCCCGTCGAGCCTCTCAGTGCTCGTACAGCCCAACCTCCAGCACGCGTCCCCCCTCCACGATCAGCGACCGACAACCGGCCTCGTGGTCGGCGTCGAGGTAGAGGAAGTAGACGTTGTCCTCCCAGAGCGTGCCGCGCAGGAAGGGAGCCTCGTCCTGGACGAAGTCGAAGCACCTGCCTCGTTCGGCCATGCGTTCGTGCTCGGCGAGCATCGCGCCCGTCCAGCCCACGGAACGCCCTCGCGCCAGCAAGGCCTCGAAGTCGACGGGGGTGAAGCTCATCCCGCCCCGCTCCTCCAACCAGATTCTGGCTGCGTCTGAGGGGAACTCGGAGTCTTCGGGGTCGGGGATCCAGCGGGTTGCGCCCATGCGGGCCTCCGGTTGATGCGGCGGCGTCGCCGGGTGGTCGGTCAGTCGGGCGCGGCCCAGAGCTCGGGACCGAAGGCCTCCAGGAGCATCGGGTCGTCGGCGGAGGCTGGGAGCCAGGGCTGGCGGTCCTTCACCAGCGCCTTGAGGCGGGCACGTGAACGCTTGAAGGCTTCGCGGTTGCTCCGTCCGATCCGAGCCTTTGCACCCACCCACACCATCGCCAATGGCTGCGTCGGCTTCTCCGGGAAGGTCAGGCCCTCCGGCTGCTCGGCGTACAACGCCCTCACAAGCTGATCGCGGACGAACCACGCCCACTCGCGGCGAGCCCCACACTCCGCGATCACCTGCCAGATGACCTGCACTGGTGCGACGCCACCGATTTCGTCTGCGATCTCCCTGAACGTGGAGGTCGGCCGGCCGCGGAGGAACTGGACCAACGAGGCCTCGCCCGCTGCCTCGATCCGCTCCCGGATGCGTCCGGACGATCCTGGCTCCCAGCCAGCGCGGGTCATCGAGGCGCCCCGTAGTGAAGGAAGTCCAATGGGATGTCGTATTCCTTCATCATCTTGATGATCATATCGAGCACTGCCTCCTCGCTCACCTCGCCTCCGTGCTCTTCGATGAGATCGTCCAACCGAATCCTCACCTGGTTGTTCCACTCCCCCGCCCAGTCCCGGCCCAGCTTCC
>CALCXL010000847.1 GCA_937907595.1 uncultured Pseudomonadota bacterium | reverse complement strand
CGCGCCACCACCCGCTCGACCGTCGCGTCTGTCACCCGAAGGGGCACGAAGCGCGAAGCCTCGACTGTCTCTACCTGGGATGCGGCTGTAAACCACCCAGGACGCCAGCACCGAACTTTCTCCGGTCTGGCTCGTATTGGCTCGGCGGATGGGATCGTAGGTAGAACTTGGGATGTGTGGTGCCCGGTGGGCAAAGCCCTCCGGCACCCGTCGAGCGCCCACTCTGCGAGCCCCGGGTACACTCGTCTCCAGGAGCGCCCATGAAGACCCTGGACTTGAGCCGTGCCATCCCCGACACCATCACCCTGCTCGGCGATCGCGGCGAGCCGTGCTCCGTCAGCGCGGTCTTGGAGACCCTGGGGATCGACCTGCCGCCGACGCTGCGACCGAGCGATCCGGGGGAGCGCTTGCCCCGATCCGAGGGCGAGCTGCTCTCGCTGGGCCGCTTCCAGCTCACCGGCGAGCTGGGCGCTGGCGGCATGGGCCGGGTGCTGGAGGCGCGCGACCCGGAGCTGCGCCGATCGGTCGCGGTCAAGGTGGTGATCGACCCCAAGAAGGTGACCGAGGCGCAGCTCGCGCGCTTCGTGGCCGAGGCGCAGATCACAAGCCAGCTCGAGCACCCCAACATCGTGCCGGTCTACGAGATGGGGGTGACGCCGCGGGGGGACATCTTCTTCGCGATGAAAAAGGTGCAGGGCCGCTCCCTGCGCCAGGTGCTGGCGGCGCTGTCCGAGGGCGACGCGGCCACGGCCGCCGAGTGGACCCGCCATCGCCTGCTGACCTCCTTCATCCAGGTCTGCAACGCGGTGGCCTACGCGCACGACCGGGGTGTGCTGCACCGGGACCTCAAGCCCGACAACATCATGCTCGGCGCGTTCGGCGAGGTGCTGCTGATGGACTGGGGGGTGGCGCGGCTGATGGGGGACACGACCGAGGTGGTGCGGTCGGAGGCCATCGTGAAGGTGACGATGGCCATGACGATGGACGGCGTCGCCATCGGCACGCCGGGCTTCATGAGCCCGGAGCAGGCGAGCGGGGAGCTGCACAAGCTGGACGCCCGCAGCGACGTGTGGAGCCTGGGCGCCATCCTGTACGAGGTGCTGACGCGGAGGCCGGCCTACGAAGGCGCGAACGTGTTCGCGCTGATGTTCGCGGTGATGAGCGGGCCGCCCACAGACCCTCGGGAGCGGGCTCCGGAGCGCAAGGTCCCAGATGAATTGGCTGAGGTCTGCCTCAAGGCGATGGCGAGCAAGCGCGAGGACCGCTTCGCGACGGCGACCGAGCTGGCGTTCGCCGTCGAGGCGTTCCTGGAAGGGAGCAAGCGGCGCGAGGCGGCCATGAGGCACGTGGCGGCGGCGGAGGAGGCGTGGGCGCGCTACGAGGGGCTGGCGGAGGTGCGGACCGAGCTGCTTGCTCGCGAGAAGGCGCTGGACGAGGCGCTGGACCCCTGGGCGTCGCTCGACGAGAAGGCTGAGCTGCGGGCCGTCCGGGGGCGCCTGGCGGGCATCGACCCCGAGCGGGTGAGGCGGTTCTCCGAGGTGCTCACGGCCAGTGACAAGGCGTTCTCCCAGGACCCCGGCAACCAGCAGGGCCGTGCCCTCCTGGCGAGGGTCCACTACGCGCGCTTCGAGGAGGCCGAGGCGTCGCGGGACGTCGCGGAGCAGCTCTTCCACGAGGGCCGGGCGCGCGAGTTCGACGACGAGGGTCGCTTCGCGGCCCTGCTCCGCGGAACCGGGGCAGTCACCCTGCGCACCGACCCGCCTGGCGCCGAGGTGCTCTGCGAGCGCTACGACACCACCGCGGACCTCGCCTGGCCGCTGGTAGAGCGAAGAACCCTCGGCACGACCCCGCTGGAGCAGGCCCCCCTGGAGCAGGGCAGCTACCTCTTGACCCTGCGCTCCCCGGGCAAGCGCGACACCCGCTACCCGGTGTACATCCCCCGGGGCCGGCGCTGGGACTCGGGGCCCGAGCCCGTGTCCCTGTACTCGGACAGAGACATCGGCGGGGGATTCGTCTACGTCCCGCCGGGCCCCTTCGTGTGCGGTGGCGACGAACAGGCCGGTGACTCCCTCCCGCGAAGCGAGCCCTGGGTGGATGAGTTCTTCCTCTCGGTGCTGCCGGTGACGATGCAGGAGTACTGCGACTTCATCAACGGGCTGCACACGACGGACCCCGAGCAGGCATGGGCCCGTGCGCCGCGCCAGGAATCGGGGCTCAAGAGCAGCGGCGGGCAGTACTGGGAGCGGCCGGGTCCCGGCGATGCCTACTCGGTCCCCGAACTGGACCGGGACGGAGACCGCTGGGACCCGAACTGGCCGGTCTCCGCGGTGTCCTGGGAAGACGCCCAGGCCTACACAGCATGGCGGTCGGAGCGAGATGGCCTGGCGTGCTTCCTGCCGACCGAGCAGGAGTGGGAAAAGGCAAGTCGGGGCACAGACGGCCGCTTCTTCCCCTGGGGCGACGGTTTCGACCCGACGCTTTGCAAGATGAGGGACAGCCGCCCGGGACGCCCGCAACCGGAGCCGGTCGGCGGCATTGAAACCGACACATCACCCTACGGAGTGCGGGACCTTGCGGGCGGCATGCGAGACTGGTGTGGCGACGAGAACTACAGCGGTGACCCGAAACGTCGTCCGGTTCGGGGCGGGTCGTGGAGCTCGAACGCGCGGAGCTGCCGCGCGGCGATCCGCCTCGGCGACGTACCGTGGAACGTCTACACGTACGTCGGGTTTCGGTTCGCGCGCGTGGCGGCGGCTTCGGGCCCCCAGGACTCCGAATAGTCCCTTGATTTTCTTTCCTTATTCTATCGCCGCGAAGCGGCGATCGTCAAGCAATTTCAAGGGTTTGTAGTGCACAAAGAGCTGCCGGTGATCCAGCAGGCCTACGAGCTGCTGCTCTGGATGGCGCCGACCATCCAGAAGCTGCCGCGGTCCCA
>CALCXL010000846.1 GCA_937907595.1 uncultured Pseudomonadota bacterium | reverse complement strand
GTCGAACCCAGGTGATCCCCGGCGAAGTACTTCACCTCATCGACCGGACCCAACAACGGCGATCCGCCCACCGCAGTCGTCCGCTGCGCGACCTGCCGCCCACCCACCGACACGTGCGACGTCAGCGTCAACGCACCGTCCGGGGACTCCACCAGGTCCACCCCCGCGAACCGCCGCGCGAACGTCTCCTCACCCTCCGCGACCACCCGCTCCCAGGCCCCCTGACCCGACGGCCCGTACCCGAAGGCGGACACCTCCTCGCCGTCCGCCCACACCCCCTTCAGCCGACCGCTCCCCCACCAGATCAGATCGCGCGACGCAGACGACGTCGCCGGGCCCGAGCCGTCCCACAGGCCCTCCTCACGAACCTCCCCCCACGTCGACAGACCCGCGTCCACACCGTGCCGCCAGGACGTCATCTGACCGCGGCCATCCCAGCCGAACCACTGAGACGTCGAGCCCTCCGAGCCCACCTCCAACCGCGCAAGCGGCGCGTTCAGCGGCGCCACGCCCCCGTAACCAACACGGTTCGCCGGGTGCTGCCACGCCTCGCGCCACGTCCCGTCCCCACCCTGCGCCGACTCCCAGACCAGGGACCCCGCTGCGTCGTACCGGTACTCGTACCGCTCCTTCCCCTCGGTCAACTCCTCGCAGCCCTGAAGCGCACCGATCCCGTCGTGAAAGCACGCGAACTCCTCCGACGAACCCAGCGTCGGCAGATCCTCGTTCCAGCCGACCAGGTTCCCCGCCGCGTCCCAGGTGTAGTCGCGATGGAACAGCTGCCCCTCGCCGGGCGACACCACCTCCGTCGACGCCAACGCGCCCGCGCTGTCCAGCCCCTGCTCGTAGCCGAAGGACTGCGTCACCCCGTTGCCCAGCACCATCGACAGCGGCCGGCCGAACAGGTCCCAGGTCGCGTCGACCAGGTAGGGCGTGGGCTGCGGCGTGAACGTCGCGGGGCCCGCCGAGGTGGCCGGCGTCTTCGCCGTCGCCTGCCCCACCTCGTCGAACCAGGTGACCACCTCCTCGCCGCCGCCCGCCCGACGCGTCCAGCGCTGCTGCCCGTCGTCGCGGTGCTGGTACTGCGCCTGGAGCTCCACCTTCATCGACGACGCCCAGGGGTCGCAGCGGAACAGCCGCTCCGTCTCCTCCACCAGCCGCCCCCGCGGGTCGTGCCGCCACGAGTAGCTCAGGTCCACCCGCGCCGGGTCCCCCTGCCCGCAGCCGTCCGCCTCCCAGTGCTCGGCCCCCGAGGCCTGGCCGATCGGCCCCAGCCCGTAGGCCTCCGCCGGCCCGCTCGGCCCCTCCAGCGCCCAGCCCTCGTCGTAGCGCCAGACCCAGCCGTCCCGCGGCTCCGGCACCCCGTTCACGAACTCCGCCGACTCCTCCGTCAGCACCCGCCCCCGCGCGTCGTGGGACCACGACGTCTCCCGCACCTCCTCCGTGCCCGAGCGGTCCCACTCCGTCCGCCGGACCAGCTGCCCGCCACCGTCGAAGGCGAACGTCCAGTTGCCCTGATCCGGGTCCGCGTAGCCCACCAGCCGGCCCATGCCGTCCCAGGCGAACTGCGTCGGCGGTCCGTGCTGCGGCGTGCGCTCCACCCCCACCCGCTGCCCCAGGGCGTCGAAGAGCTCCGTCGTCGTCACCGACATCGGGCCCCCCGACGGCGGCGGCTGCGGCCAGGTCCCCGAGTCGCTGCCGTGCTCGTAGGCCAACACCCCGTGCCGCGTCGTCTCCCGCAGGAAGGGCCCCACCCGGGTCTCCACCTGCTGCGGCGCCGCCATCTCCGGCCCCTGGAACTGCTCCCAGCTGGTCATCGCCCCCGCTGAGGCGTCGACCGCGAAGCCCCGCGTCCAGGTCCCCCCGCCCGGCAGCGCCTCGAACAGCACCCGGTCGGCCAGGTCGTAGCCGTACACGTGCTGCCGGATCGGCTCCGAGCAGACCCCCAGGTCCGGTGCCCCCGGATCCAGCTGATCGAAGGCCGCCTGCGACAGCCAGTCCCCCCCGCTGAAGCAGGGCCAGGTCTCCGCCTCCACCCGCCCCCGCTCGTCCAGCGTGGACCAGCCCGACAAGCGCCAGCCCAGGTCGCCGTCCACGATGGCGCGCGCCGCCGTCAACACCGTGCGGCCCGTCCCGTCGATCCAGGCCAGCGACTCCACCCGATCCGACTCGCCGAAGCCGCCCACCCCCGCGCTGCTGCCCACCGTCGCCGGCAACCCGCCGACGCTCAGAGGGACCTCGTCGACCGCCACCCTCCGCAGGGACTGCGCGTAGCCCGTGTAGGTGTCCCCGGGCCCCGCCGCGGAGACGTCGTCGCCGCTCGCGATCACCCGCCCCCGCAGGTCGTACTCCGTCCAGGACGTCGTCCCGTTGATGTCGGTGACCCGCGCGGGCTTGCCCCAGGCTGCCGGGGGGCAGGTCGCCTGCAGCCCGCAGGTGTCGATGTGGGTGGTGAAGGTCGCGTTCGCGCTGGCCGGCCCGTCCTGACGCACCGGCAGGGTGCCCGTCTCCGCGTCCCAGATCGTGCTCGACAGCCCCCCGTTCGGGGCGATGCTGGCCACCGGCTCCCCCCGCGATCCGTAGGCATGGGACGTGACCATCGGCGGGCTGTGGCCCGTGGGGTCGGAGACGATCTCCTTCTTGACCCGCCCCGAGGGGTAGCGCTCGAAGCCCGCCCGCCGCTGCGGGCTGTCCCACCCGTCCCCCCGCCGACACCAGGAGTCGGGCCTCCCTTCGTCGAATCCGTCGAGCACCCAGGTGCTCTGCTGCTCCACCGCGTCCCAGACCCCGTCCTGGGCGAGCCGCGCGTCGAACCGCTGGCCGTCGGCCCGGTCCGCCTGCCCGTCCCCGTCCAGGTCGACCACGCTGCAGTCGACCGCACCGTTGAGCAGGCTCTTGCGCGTCCACGTGGTCGACGTCAGGCGATCGACCGCGCTGCTGTCCGGCTCGAAGGTCTCCACCTCCTCCCGCTGCAGCTCGAAGTGCCAGTTCGCCTGGATCCCGGGCGCCCAGAGGGGGTGCAGACCGTGGAAGCGCCGACCCGACCAGGTGAACTGCCGCTCCTCCCAGACCCGTCCCAGCGTGTCCATGGTCCAGGACTGGGCCGGCAAGCCCGCCGTGGGCAGCGTGATCTCCCCCCCTGCCTCCGCCCAGCCATCCACCGCCTTGGGGCCGAAGCGGCGGAGGACCCCGACCCCCTGGAACGTCGGGTCCGCCTGCGCGGGCGCCGTCTCCGCGTAGATCCAACTCCAGCCGAAGCTGCGCCGCCAATACGACGGCCACCCCACGTCGCCGCCGTGGCGGTACACGGGCTGCCCGTAGCGGTACTCCACCCGCCGCGGCGGCGCTCCCCGGAGCCCCAGGCCATCGAACCAGGTCTCCGCCAGCAGCACCTGCGAGGGCGCGGGGTGGACGTCTGGCTTGTCCCCCGTGAGCTCGATGCCGTTGGGCACCACGACGTCGACGCCGCGCGTGGGCAGGTCCATGAACTGCCGCGACGGCCCGTACTCCAGCCGACGGGTCCCTCCCCCGGGCTCCCAGACCTGCGTCATCAGGTCCGGCACCGCCGTCTGCAGCTTGTAGAGGTGAACCTCGCTGGTGACGTCCTCCGGCCCCCACACCGAGGCCGATTGCGCCCAGTCCAAGGTCCCGTTGCCGTCCAGGTCGGCGATGAGGTGCTGCACGACGGGGCCCGCGGGGCGCTCCCAGACCGTGTCGATGTTCAGCTGGACCTGCGCGCTGGGGAAGTACTGCGCCTGGGGCGAGGGCGGCCCCCCCGTGAACCGCCCGTCCCCCGGCACCCGCTGATCCTCCTGCAACGCGGAGATGCCGAGGGTGAAGTGCCCGTAGCGGTCGGTGTGGGACAGCCCCGAGCCCACGTCGAAGGCCAGGCCATCGTTGAGGAAGACGTTGAGCTGCCCGCCTTCGTGGAGGTCGGGCGCGTTGAACGGGAAGGTCCAGTAGTCCGGTAGGCCGTCGCCGTTGAAGTCCTGCAGGCCGCAGAGGCCGCGCCCCCAGTCGTCCCGGTAGTTGACCGACTGCTCGAGGTGGTTGCGGCTGCAGCTGAGGGCCGGGATGTAGGCGGGCATGGCCTCAAAGGAGGGACCGCCCGCCGGGAACCAGTCGCGGGGCGACGCGAAGCCGGCCCCGGTGTTGTCCTGCAC
>CALCXL010000845.1 GCA_937907595.1 uncultured Pseudomonadota bacterium | reverse complement strand
CGCCGCTGGTGTCCAGCACGTCGATCGCCTTCTCTTCGATCTCCATCTCCACGTACTGGCTGCCGCCGGCGTACTCGAAGGAGGAGGAGGTGATGTAGTAGCCGGGCACCTCCACCTCGATCATGTAGGTGTAGCCCTTGAGCAGCGGGTACTCCGCGAAGGTCTCCGGCGAGCTGAGGGCCGACAGCTCGAAGGCCCCCGAAGCCCGGGTCGTGGCGACCCCGCGCAGGTTCTGCACCGCCTCCGCCTCGAAGGTGTCCGCCTTCTTGCCCGGCGTGGTGGGCCAGATGCGCACCTGGGCGTCGACCACCGGGACGACGTCGGGACCGCGCCGGGCCAGGATCTTGCCCGTGATCGTCTTGCTGGCCGCGCCGGGGCAGCCCACCACCGACAGGGGCAGCAGCAGGGCCAGCAGGAGCAGGAGGAGGCGGTTCATGAACGGTTCTTCTTCCGAGCGCCGCGTTCGCGGTCCAGGAGGTGGGAGACCTCCCCCCACCAAGGACCGAAGTCCCGCTCGTTCGGGTCACGCTCGAGGTTCTGATACTCGCGCAGCACGCCCTGAAGCACGTGCCGCATGGCGATCCGGTCGCCCTCGTGGGCACCGAGAAACGCTGCACGGAGCACCGAATTCTTGATGTTGCCGCCGGTGAACTTGAAGCGATCGGCGAGGAAGGAAAAATCGACGTCGTCGTCCAGCGGGGCCGCGGCGGGGAAGGCGCGCTGCCAGATCTCCTCGCGGGAGCTGCGGTCCGGGAACGGGAACTCGATGACGAAGTGGAAGCGGCGGGTGAATGCTTCGTCGATGTTCTGCTTGAAGTTGGAGGAGAGGATGGCGATGCCGCTGTACTCCTCCACGCGCTGCAGCAGGTAGTTGGTCTCGAGGTTGGCGTAGCGGTCGACGGCGCTGCCCACGCTGGTTCGCTGGCCAAACAGGGCGTCGGCCTCGTCGAAGAGGAGCACCGCCTGGGCCTCCTCCGCGCGGTCGAAGATCGACGCCAGGTTCTTCTCCGTCTCACCCACCCACTTGGAGACGACCGCGCTGAGGTCGACCTTGAAGAGGTCCAGGCCCAGGTCCCGGGCGATGCACTCGGCGGCCATCGTCTTGCCGGTGCCCGACCGACCGAAGAAGAGGGCCTTGGCGCCCGTGCCCCGCGGGAACTTGGTGTTGAAGCCCCAGCGCTCGTAGACCTGCCCGCGCTTGTCGACGAAGGCGATCAGCTCGCCCAGGTGGTTCTTCTCCCGCTCCGGCAGCACCAGCTCCGCGAAGCCGAAGGCGGGCTCGATGCGGCGGGCCAGGTTGCCGATGTCCCGGGAGAACTGCGCGCGCGCGCCCGCGACGAGGTCGTCGAAGTCCAGCGCCGGGCGCTCCAGGGCGGACGGGCCGCCTGCCTGCCGTCGGGCCCAGGCCTGGTCCCGGGCGAAGGCGACGGCCTGGTGAAGCGCCCGCCGGTCGAGGCGGTAGCGGTTGGCCAGGGAGGCGATGTCCTCGTCCTCCAGGGCCACGGGCACGCCGGTGTCCGACACCAGGGCGGTGATCACGCGGATGCGCTCGGCGAAGGTGGGGGGCTCGATCAGCCGGGTCACGGCGTGGCGATCCTCCGACAGCCAGGACGCCGGCGGGTGCGTCTTGAGGGGCAGCGTGATCGGCCCGGTGTAGTCCTGCAGGCGGCGCCAGACGGCCTCCAGGTTGCGCAGCATGGCCGGCTCCTCCACGGACACGTCGGGGAAGCCCTCCACCTGGACCACGGCGTCCATGAGGAACGCGTCCCGCAGCACCTGGGCGGCGTCCTCCAGGGAGCGGTCCCCGCCGCTGATGAAGGGGGCGACCTCCACGCGCACGACGGGCTTGTTCAGGGCGTGCGCCAGGTGCTCGGCGGCGGCGCGGCAGGCGGCGAGGTCCTGGCCGGAGAAGGCCACCGTGACCTGCAGGGAGCTGCTGGTGATCCGCGCCGCGAGGTCCACCAGCGCCTCCGCCGTGCCTTCGGGCATGGCCACGACCGACTGCGGGGGAGGCACGCCGATGAAGCGGGTGCGATCGGCGACGCTCTCGCTCATGCGGGGCACGCCCAGCAGCCAGCCGCCGGCGGCGTCGCTCACCCGCATGTGCCGCTGGGACAGGGGGCGCACGTCGTCGGCGCGCGCGATCAGCAGCTCCACCAGGCCGCGCTGGATCAGGGCCGATCCCGCCTCGAAGCGCGACAGGATGCCCAGGCGGTCCCCGTCCCCGAGCAGGGGCGCGAGGATGTCGACCACCAGGCCGACCGACGGGATGCCGCGGGTGAAGTCGTCGTGCAGGTAGGCGAAGACGCGGCGGTACCGCCGGTCGACCTCCGGGGCGAGGGAGATCAGCAGGATCTCCTCGTCCAGGGGGGTCAGCGCGCAGCGCTCGCAGAGCTGCTCAAAGCGGGAGAGGCGGCCCTGGCGCCGGGCGTGGGCGGTGCGGAACTGGACCCGCCGGGCCACCACGTCCAGGGCGGAGTCGATCGCCTCAAGGGACTCGGCGATGTCGGGATTCTCCACCCAGGTGGGCGGCAGGCCGGCCAGCGCGGCCAGGTGGCCCTGGAACTCCGTATCGGAGACGTACAGCTCCTCCAGCGGATCCAGGTTCTCGCCCTTCTCCGCCGCGGACTGGCCTTTGCCCAGCAGGTAGAGCCGTGCGATGCGCAGGTTGGTGAGCTCGAGGCGCAGCCGAAGCCGCTCGAACTCCTCCGTGGGAGGAACCTCCTCGCTCATCAGCCGTCGTTGCTCCGGAAGAGGCTGATGTCGACGCCGCCCACGCGCTTCGCCAGCTGCAGGGGCTGATCGATCTTCGAGAAGACCCGGTAGGTCAGGTAGGGGCGCACCTTGCGCTCGAAGCCCTTGAGGAGCAGGCAGGCGTCGCCGAAGGCCAGGTCGTCGACCAGGGCGGTGGAGACGCGCTCCATGCGGACCTTCTCCGCGGCGTGCTCGGCGCGTTCGCCTTGCGTGGGCTTGAAGCCGAACTCGTCCTGCTCGAGGGGGCGGCCGGTGGAGTCGAAGAACTTGCCCGCGATCTCGTGGGGGACGGGCCGGTAGAAGAGGGTGGGCTCCTGGTGGAAGCCGTTCATCACCGCGCCCATCAGGGCGTTGGCCAGGTCGGTGTCGTCGCTCTCCACGAACACGATGAAGTAGAGGTAGAAGAAGCGAGGGGGCAGCTGCAGGAAGACCTGGCGCTTGGGATCCGGGGGCTGCGGGCCGCGCTTGTAGGGCTGGACCGCGAAGCCGGGCAGACCGATGTCGTCGACGTCGTCCAGGCGGTAGAACGAGCAGAAGACCGTGGCCTCCTCATCGTCCTTCGGGGCCTGGTCCAGGTCCTTGTGGATGCCGACCCAGTTGAGCTCCAGGCCGTCGCAGATCTCCTGGATCCGGTCGCACATGACCTGGTGGGCGTGCTGGATGACGCGAAAATCGGCCAACTGGGGCTCCTCCCCTGCCGCACTCGGCGCGGCGGCCGGAGTTTAACCCGGGGCGAGGGGGCGCGGGGGCGGGCGGGCCAAAGGCCCTTGGGATGGGGCCGCTCCCGGGGGCGCGGAGGCTTACAAGGGGGGCAGTGCGGCTTCGGAGAGGGCGCCTGCGACCACGGCCTCCACCTCCGCCGGCGAGGCTCCCTCCAGCGCGGCGCGCACCGCGGCCAGATCGCGGTCGCAGCCGATCCAGGCGCCGCGTCCCAGGTCGCCGGGGCGCGAGATCTCGCCCCCCGACCGGGCGGCGTCGAGGACCGCGGCCAGCTGCCCGGGCTCCCAGCAGCGGCAGCGTCCGCGGGGATCGGGCGTGGACTCCCGCGCGCCCAGGCTGCGCAGGGGGCTGTGGCAGCCGCTCTCGGGGAACCCGCGCCGGAAGTCGGCGGTGCCCCGATCCTCCCGGACGACGCGGGCCAGCCAGGGCAGGTCGTCCTCCCCCGCCGCCGTGAGGCCCAGCCCCTGGAAGACCGCCAGGCCGTCGTAGCGCAGGGAGGCGGACCAGCGCGCCGGCTGGATGAGGGAGGCCGCGTCGACGGCGCCGGCCACGAGCAGGAGCGCCAGCAAGCCGCCGGCGAGGCGACGGGACAAACCAGCCTCCGCCACGCAGATCAGCAGGCCCACGCAGAGCAGCCCGGCCGCGTGCGCGGGCAGGAAGTACTGGGAGTAGCGGGCGCCGCCGATCAGGGCCGCGGACGTGCTGCCGAGCATCCAGGCGGAGGCGAAGAGCAGGACCAGGCGATGCGGCTGGCCGCGTCGGAGGCCCAGGAGGCCCGCCACCACCGCGCAGGCGCCGAGCAGGATCAGGTGCGGCCAGCCGGAGCCAGCCGCGGCGGGGGAGCTGGGGAAGCGCCGGGGCAGGCTCCGAAGCTGCTCAAACAGGGGCCAGGTGTCGTAGCCGAAGTGGGGGAAGATGAGGCCGCGCAGGGGCTCACCGGGGTTGCGATCGACGGCGACGGCCAGCAGGACGACGGCCAGCAGGGCGGCGACCCCGCAGGCGACCAGGGCCCGCAGCGCCGCGCGGCGCTCGCTCCCCAGCAGGGCCGCCGTGGCCACCGCCAGCAGCACGACGAGGTTGGCGCGGTAGGCCACGACCCCCAGGGCCAGGAGCAGGGTGAGGGCAGGCCAGGTCCCGCGGGCCGGCCGGGCTGTGGAGGCCCGGGAGAGCAGCAGGGCGGCGCCCACCCCCACCCAGAGGAAGTCGCTGTGGGTGCCGAACGGCATGAGCTGCCAGACCACGGCGAAGCTGGGGGGCACCAGCCAGAGGAGCGTGGCGGGCACGGCGCGGCGCATCCCCCCCACCCGCAGGAAGAGCGTCAGCGCCAGGCCGACGGTCAGCAGCTCCAGGGCGATGGCGACGCCGTGCAGGGCCCACACGTTGGCGCCCACCACCTGCGCCAGGGCGAGCGTGGCCAGGACGATGAGCAGCGTGCCCTGGGCGTGGGGCATGTAGCCGTAGCCGCTCAGATCGCTGAAGGAGAAGCCGACGGGGATGCCGTTGGATGTCTGCTCTGCGGCCAGACGGCCCAGCTGCAGGAATTCGCCATCGTAGAGGCCGGGCGCCAGGCTCAGGAGCTGGAGGGCGCGCAAGATCAGCAGGCCGCCGAGCAGGGCCACGGCGAGGGCGGCCACCCGACGGCGGGGGGTCGTTGGGGGCTGGGCGTTCAGCGGGGCTCCACTTCGGCGGCCGCGGAGAGGCGCACGAAGGGGATCTCCGCTGCCTGCGCCAGGGCTTCCAGGGCGCTTCGGCCCTCGGCCAGGCCGCGGCGGTGCAGCTCGGAGGCGACGCGCAGACGCAGCTCCTCGTCCGCCTCGGCCGGGAGGTGTGCGAGCAGAGCCGACGTCGATGCGGGGGATCCGTCCACGACGAGGCGATCGATGGCCTCCTGGCGCGTCAGGGCGTCGGCGGAGGCCAGGGCAGCAGCCTCGCCGCCCCGCGGGGTGAGCTCCGGGTGGTGGTGCAGACCCGTGTCGGCGCCGGGGTGCTCCTGGGGGGCGTCGTGGTGCCGATCACCGACGTGGTGGTGGACTGCCTCCTCGTCGGCGTGTCCGCGATCGGCGGCTCCTGGCGCCAGGAGCCGGGGCAGGCCCGCGAGCAGGGCGACGAGCAGGAGCGCGCCGCCGCCGAGCTGCAGGCCTCGCAGCAGGGGCGCCGACGCATCCAGCGCCGACCGGAGGATCAGAGCGCCTGCCAGCACCAGACCGAAACAGGCGACGATCACGGGGCCGGGGGGGTGCTCGTAGCCGAAGAGCAGGCCGACGACGGAGACCACCGCGCCGATCCCCCAGGTCGCCAGGAGCCGC
>CALCXL010000844.1 GCA_937907595.1 uncultured Pseudomonadota bacterium | reverse complement strand
GGCGACGCGAGCCTGGACGTGGGGGGTGAGCTCCAGGACCTCCGCCCAGATGGCGTCCACGTCCCTCCCGGCCTTCTTGCGATCGTGGAACCAGCGGTTCCCCAGGATGGCGCCCGCCGAGGCGCCTCCGTCGGCGAAGGGGATCATCCACATCCAGCCGAACTCGGTGGCCACGATGGCGACGGTGCCCTGGTCGTCGCCGGTGGACTGCACCACGTCGCGGAAGTGGGTGAACAGCGCGATCTTGTCCAGGAAGGGATCCGGCTGGCGCAGCTCCAGTTGCCTGCCGAGCAGGGTCTGGCGGCCGGTGCAGTCCATCACCAGGCGGGCCCGCACCTCGCGGCTCTGCCCCTGGTAATCGAGCTCCACGCCCACCACGCGGTCCCCCTCCAGGATCGCCCTGCGCACCCGGCAGCGGTCGACGCATTGGGCGCCCACCTCCGCCGCCCGGTCCCACAGCATCTTGTCGAAGCGATCCCGATGGACCTCCCAGGAGTGCCCGGTGTCGCCGCCCGCGGCGTCGGGGAAGTGGAAGTACTCCATGCTGGTGCCGTCGCCGTTGCAGAAGTAGGCGCCGAACTTGCGGACGAAGCCCGCCGACTCGATGCGGTCGAGCAGGCCCAGGCGCTCCCACGTGGGGGTGGTGGCCGGCAGCAGGCTCTCGCCGACGCTGAAGCGGGGGTGCTGTCCCTTCTCCACCAGGAGGACGTCGTGGCCGGCGGCGGTCAGCAGGTTGGCGCAGGTGGTGCCAGCGGGGCCGCCTCCCACCACGATGACGTCGTACCGGTCGCGAAGTTCAGGTTGCGTCGTCATGAGAGCTCGGGGGGGCGGGTCCATGGGATCGTCGGCGGGCCGCCGTGGGGGGCGGCCCCCCCGGCGCCGGGCGAGTGTATCCCCGCGGAGGGCTGCTCGCTCTGACGAGGCCTGGTGGCATGGGAGGCCGGGTCGTCCCATACCCTGGCCGGCGCCGATCGGAGCCGTTCTGTTGGTGCTAGTCTGCACAGCCCTTTCGGTGGCCGCTGGATGCGGTGCCGATGCCCGGGCCGCGCGATCAGGAGCAGTGAGCTTGGTGAACACCTCTCGGAGCACGGACCCGGCGGAGCTGATGGCCGCCGGTCAGTTCGTGCAAGCGGGTCGGATCTACGAGAGCCGGCACCGCATCGACGACGCGATCTCCGCCTACGCCCGTGCCGCCGCATGGGCCGAGGCCGCGCGCTGCCTGTCGTACCAGGGCAAGTTCGCCGACGCCGGCCGCATGCTCCTGCGGATCCTCCCGGACCGCGCCACCCCGGTCGTGCGGCTCTCCGCCGAGCAGAAGCGGGAGGCGCTCAACGCGGCGCTGCTCTTCGCCCGGGGCGGCGGGCGCAAGGAGGCGGTCGGCCTGCTCATGAACCTGGGCCAGCACCAGCGCGCCGCGGGGCTCCTGCAGATGGCCGGGCTGCGCCAGGACGCGGTCCGGGCCATGCGCGGCGAGCCCATCGAGGGCAGCCCCTGGCCCCCCGGTGTGCTCAACTCCCTGGAGGAGGCCGCCGCCCCGCTCGACGAGGGGCCGTCGTGGACTGCCGACGCCTCGGTGTCTGCGCCGGCGCCCCGCGCCTCGGCTCCCTGGGAGGGTGGTTCGGGCGCTGCATCGGCCCCCTCGCGGGAGGCGCCGGTCCCCCCGTGGAAGCGCGCCCAGCAACGCCGGGGCCCGGGGGATTCGCCGATCGGAGCGACCGACTCGGGGCGGAGCCTGGGCGACTACGAGGTGAGCACGGGAAGTCATCGCGCCGCGGGCCCGCCGCCCCGGACCGATTCCCACCCCTCGACCGGGTCCCACGCCGCGCCTCCGCTTTCCCGGGGGACGCCGGTGCCCTCGGCGGACTACGACCTCAGCCGGGACTACGGCCCCGGGGATCGCTCGTCGGCGGGCTTCGACCAGCCGGGCAGCAGCCCGCCTCCGTTGCCGGCGGCGGGCCGATCGGGGCGTCGCGGGGCGCGCGCTGGGGGCGGCATGCTGCGCGCGCAGCCTGGATCGCTGCTGCAGCAGGAGCTGGCGTCCTTCGTGGCCACCAACCCCCAGGACCGCTCCTACCCCCTGGCCGTGCGCAAGGTGGTGGAGTTGGTGTGGGAGTCGGAGCTCCTGCCGCCCCGGGTGACCCAGTTCCTGGACGACTACCTGCGCCGCGAGGCCTCGGCGTCGCCGAGCCCGCAGGAGTGGCCCACGCTGTACGCGATCGCGCGGCTGTACGAGTTCCACGATCGCATGGACGGCGCCCGCACGGCCTACCGCGCGCTGCTCTCAGGCAACCCCGGCTTCGCAGACGCGGCCGGCCGGTTGGACAACCTGGAGGACGGCCTGGCGGAGGCGGCGGACGGCCGCTGGCACCCGATCCACCTCCTGATCGACGGCTTGCACCAGTTCGCCGCGCTGCCTCAGGTGGGCACCGTGCCGGGCTTCGCCCAGGCCGGCGGGGAGCTGCAGGCCGGCCCCCCTTCGACCGCGCCGCGGCGTCGGCTGCGTCACGACGAGACCCTGGAAGTGTCCGACAGCGTGGCCTCCAGCGGCAACGTGCCTGCCTTCCGGCCCGAGTCCGCCCCGGTCCGCGTCGGCGGCGACGAGACGATGGACTTCGACGACTACCTGAGCCAGCACCCCGACGCCGGGCGGCGGGGTACGCCGGCGCCCCCGGTCAGGACCACCGGAGGCGGTCGATCGCGGACCAACGAGTCGTCGGGCTGGGCCAGCTCCAGCGGTCCGGCGCCCTTCCACGACGACCGCGAAGGGGGGATCGGCACGGGGGTGGTGATCGCCAACCGCTACGAGATCGAAGGGGAGATCGGCAGCGGCGGCATGGCGACGGTGTACCGGGCGAAGGACCTGGAGCTGGAGGAGACGGTCGCCATCAAGGTGTTCCAGCAGGTCGTCCAGAACCGCGCCGGACTGGACCGCTTCCGCCGTGAGATGAAGCTGTCGCGCAAGCTGGTCCACCCGAACATCGTGCGGATCTACGAGTTCGGGACCTGGCGCGGAGCGCGCTTCATCACGATGGAGCTGCTGCGGGGCGCAGACCTGGAGGGCTGGATGGAGCAGTTCCCCGGACCCTGCCCCACCGAGGACAGCCTGCGGCTGCTCATGCAGGCCTGCGACGGGCTGGGGGCCGCGCACGCCGCCAAGGTGGTGCACCGCGACGTGAAGCCCCAGAACCTGTTCGTGGTGGACGAGGGCCGCAAGCTCAAGGTGATGGACTTCGGCATCGCCAAGGTGAACGACAGCGCGGCCAACATCTCGGTCACCGGCGTGCGCGTGGGCACGCCCCGGTACATGAGCCCCGAGCAGATCCAGGGCGACGGGGAGGTGGGTCCTGCCGCCGACCTCTACGCCCTGGGCGGCGTGGCCTACGAGCTGTTCACCGGGACCCCCGCCTTCCAGGAAGAGGAGCTGGTCCCCCTGCTCCTGTGCCACATGACCGAGGAGCCGGAGCCCCCCCGGTCCCGGCACCCGGGCGTGCCCGAGGACATCGAGGCGATCATCGTGCGGCTCCTCAAGAAGAAGCCGGAGGATCGTTACGCCGACTGTGCGGAGCTGAAGAAGGCCCTGCTGCAGGTCTACGTGAACAGCCAGCGGGCCTGACGGTCCGCCGACCTCCGGCGCCCTGCCGCTGACTGCAGCCCACCGCGCCCTGGTCCGGACGCCCCACGCTGGTAAACTTCCGCACGCCGTCTCCCCTTCGGGGACGTGAGCGAACGAGCGGCCCGCGATGCGTCTCGATCTCCTGTCGCCGTCGGAGCTTCCGTTCTCCTTCGGCCAGCTCTCCCTGACGGGCCTCCTGGGGGAGGGGTCGACCGGTCGTGTGTTCCGTGCCGAGTCGCGCGGGGTGGGAGGGCTCCCTCGGGTCGTGGCCGTGACCGCCGTGCCGGGCGAAGGCCCCGGCTCCCCCTGGGCCGGCGTGTTGCCCCTGGTGCAACAGGCCCGGCTGCTCCGGCACCGCGGCGTGGTGCAGACCTTCTCCTGCGGCGAGCGCGAGGGGGGCGCCTTCGTCGTGACCGAGCTGGTGGAGGGCGCGGGGCTCGATGAGCTGGTGGCCACCACGGGTCCCTTGAGCCCGCGGCAGAGCCTGGACGTCGGGGTGCAGATCGCCGCCGCCCTGGGCAGCGCCCACGGCCTGGTCCAGGGGGGCCGTCCGCAGCCGGTGGCCCATGGCGACCTGCGGCCTTCGCGGGTGATGATCGGGCTGGACGGGGTGGTGAAGCTGCGCGGCTTCGGGCTGGCGACCCTCGCGCGGGCGCGCCGGGCCGGGCGCTCCCTGGAGGAGCCCGTGGCCTGGGCCACCCCGGAGGATCTGCGGGGGGCCTCGCCCGGTCCGCGCGGCGACCTCTTCGGGCTGGGCTGTCTGCTGGTGTATGCGCTGCTGGGCGAGCCCCCCTTCGAGCGCCGGGACCCGGGCCGGAGGCTGGCCGAGATCCGGGCCGGGATGCCGCCGGCGATGCTCCAGCGGGTCGAGGCCGCCATCCCCGGCGCGGGCCCCCTGCTGGCCGGGCTGCTCGCGGCGGAGCCCGTGGCGCGCTTCGCCAGCGTCGCTGACGCGGAGGCGGCCATGCGCGAGCTTCGCTCCTCCATGCCGCGTGGCGAGCGGCTCTCCCGGAGGCTGGATGCCCTGAGTAGCGCGCGTCCGTCCGGGCCCTCCGCGGCTCCCGCCGTCGCGCCGTCCTCCGGCCTGCGCCCGGGCGCCTCCGCCGCGCCGCTTCCGTCCTCCTCCAACGCCGGCACCCCGGCTTCGGCGTCGGGCTTTCGGCGCGCGGTGCGGCGCGAAGATCGCCCGGACCCGCCGACCGTGGTGCCCCGCCCGCCGGCACCGCCTCCGGTCCCGGTGCCCGATCGTCCGCTCCAGGCTGCGCCTCCGCGTACCGCTGCGCCCGCGCCGCGCCGGGAGGATCGGCCTCCGTCGCCTGCCATGGCTCCTCCTCCTCCTCCGCCGCAGCCGCCCGCCCCGCCGGCGCGGGGCTCCCAACTTCCGCCGTCGCCCGTCGGCCCCCCGCCGTCGCCGTCCGCGCCGCCGGC
>CALCXL010000843.1 GCA_937907595.1 uncultured Pseudomonadota bacterium | reverse complement strand
CCCGTCGAACTGGACCAGGTCGCCGAAGACCTTGCGGCGGAACACCTTGATGATCAACGTATCCCCCGGTCGGGCCACGCCCACGAAGCGCGCCTTGTCCACCGACGCCAGGGTGCCCGCCTCGGGCTCGCCGTCGGCGTTCAGCCCGTGAAAGGCAGCCGCCGCCTGGGCCATCGCCTCCACGCACAGCAGCTGCGGAAACATGCGGAGGGCGAAGCTGTCGCCGCCACGGGGGATCGGGTGGGTGAACAGCGCCTGATCCGCGTGCACCGCCTGCGCGGCGGTCACGAAGCGAAAGGGCTCCCGGTGGGGGATGGGCAGTTCGTCGGCCACGACCTGTTTCCCTTCTCGGGGCTTCTCAGCCGGCGCTGATGAACGCGTGGAGGGTGCGCGCGGACCGGAAGACCTGCGCCCCCTTGTCCTCGTCCACGGACAGGCCGTAGCGCTCCTCCAAGGCGACGGCCAGCTGGAGCGCGTCCAGGCTGTCCAGGCCCAGGCCCTCGTCGCCGAAGAGGGGCATGTCGTCCCCCACCTCGTCCGGGTCCCAGTCCTCGCCCAGGTTCAGCGCGTCCAGGAGCATCTCCTTGACCCCTTGCAGCGTCACGTCGGCCATCGGTCTCCTCCGTCGAACTCATCGTCGCTTCAGCCCCGGCGTTCTACCGCAGGGGTCCCGAAAATGCGCCCCGGGCCGGGGGGGCTTCACTCGCTGGCGGTGCGCTCGGCCGGCGTGAGGAAGGCATCCACGGGCAACGCGGCGTCGATTTTCACGTCGACGAAGGCGATGGTGGTGCGGTCGCCGGTGGCCTCGTCCATGACCACGCTGCGCAGGGCCAGGGGGCTGCCGCCCACCTCCAGCTCCACCCGCCCGAACAGGGCGCGGGCCCCGGCGTCGGTGGGGGTGAGCACGAAGTGGTTGGCGTCGCGGGCGACGGCGGAGAAGGCCTTGCCCAGGGCCTTCGCTTGCAGCGAGAACAGGGCCTCGAACAGGTCGATCATGGAGCCGGAGCCCGGGAGGGAGAAGCCGGCCGAGCCCTCCTTACCGGCCGCCGCGGCGTCCACCCCCGCGGGGTAGAAGCGCCCGCCGGCCATGAGCACCGCCGGCCCGTCGTCGTAGCGCCACACCAGCCGGCCGTCGGAGCGGCGCAGCAGCAGGGTGCCCGTCTGGACGACGTCTTCGGCGAAGAGGATTGACGTCTTCGTCTGGGTGAAGCGGGAGGAGACCGTCTTGTTGGCGGCCAGCTCCTGGGCCGCCGCCTGCAGCTCCGGGGGCAGCGAGGGCTCCGCGGCGCAGGCCGAACCGAGGCCCGTCGCCAGCAGCGCGAGCAGGGTGGAGAGGACCGCGACCGGCAGCATGGACCAGCGGGGGGGGCGTCTCACGGGGGCTCCTTCGAAGTACGCGGGCTCGTTCACCAGCTCCGCCAGGGTCACGGGTTCCAGCCGGCGCTCCCGCAGATCCTCCAGGATCCCGGGCAGGGCGTCGACCAGGACGGGGCGGGCCGCGTCACGCAGGGCCCCGTCGTGCAACAGGACGATCGAACCGTCCTGAACCTTCGATGCCACCTGAGATCGCAGCGCGGTGGCCTCCCGGACCCGGGTGTCGTAGGGCCGGACGTCCCAGCCGGCCAGGTGCACCCCGCGCGACGCGACGACGTCCATCACCTCGGGCGCCACCACCCCCACCGGAGGGCGGTAGAAGCGGGGGTGGCCTGCGATGGTCGCCACCTCCTCCGAGCAGCGATCGAAGTCTTCGAGCAGCCGACCGCGCCGAAACATCAGGGACCAGTGGTGGCGGTGGCTGTGGTGGGCCAGCTGGTGCCCCTCGGCGACGACCCGGCGCGCCAGGGTGGGCTCGCGCTCCACGCGCTCCCCGATCACGAAGAACGTGGCCCGCACACCGGCCGCGGCCAGCAGGTCCAGCACCTGGGGCGTCCAGTTGGCATCCGGTCCGTCGTCGAAGGTGAGGGCGACCCGTCCCGGCCCGGCCGGCGCGCCCACCAGGATCGACCCGAAGAACCCCAACTGCGGCAGGAGCGAGCCCACGGACACCGCGAAGAGCAGCGTGATCAGGCCCAACCAGGCCAGGGCGGGCAGACCCCACCACGTCGACGCGCCCAGGCCGAGCCAGAGCAGCAGGACCAGGCCGGGGAGCACCCAGCGGCGGGAGGGGGACAACAGCACGGGGCGACGGAGTGTAGCGGGAGGGCGGGAGGCTCTCAGTCCTCGCGGTCGAAGTTGTACCAGGTCTTCGACGCCAGGCTGCGCACGGCCGCCTCCCCGCCCCGAGCGTAGGCCTCCCGCATGGCCTTGGCCCACGCGGCCTTGCGCTCGGTGATCTCGTCGGGGGTGAGGTTGGTCGGTGGGGCGTCGTCGGACTTGCCCGGCGACTCCTGCGTGCTGGAGGGCTGGCCGCTCTCCGTCGACGACTGCTGGGTGGCCACAGCAGGCGACGTCTCCTGCGTGGAGCTGATCAGGAAGGACTGGGACTCGCCCCCGGACTCCGCGTCGGGGCCTCCGGCCGTGATAGATCCGCCCTCCAGGGTGTCCGCCGACTCGTGGGCGTCCCACTGCTCGGTGAGGGGGGAGACCTCCGCCTTCACCAGGGCCGGGGCGTCCCGGGCGAAGGCGTCGTCGTCGTCGAAGTCCGGCTGGCCGTCGGCGTGATCCAC
>CALCXL010000842.1 GCA_937907595.1 uncultured Pseudomonadota bacterium | reverse complement strand
GAGGGCGAGCGGCAGGTCAACCTCTTCGCCTACCAGAGCGGGGAGGTCCAGAAGATCGTCGAGGCCTACTACAAGGAGACCTCCGGCCCGAAGCGGGAGGCCCTGATGCAGAAGCTGCACCGCTACCTGCGCGACGACCGCCCCTACCTCTTCCTGTGGACCCTGGAGGTCCAGTCCATCTACCGCAAGGACCGGCTGGCGGGTTTCCGCGCCACCCCGTTCTATTACTTCACCCGGGCCGAGGAGCTGTCCTGGAAGGCCGACGCGCCGGACTAGGCACGCAGCGAGGGGGGCGCAATGCGCGCGATCAAGGGCTTGTTGCTGGCGCTGCTGGTGCCTGGCCTGCTCTTTTGCGCAGTGGCGAGCGCTCGCCGCGGTGTGTGCCTGCAGAGCTACGCCTGGAGCACGCAGGAGGGCTACCTCCCGGTGCCGCAGGACTGCGATCCGGATCAGCGCGCCAGCGCGTTGGCGGCGGCGGGCTTCTACGGCCGCACCGTGGTCGGCCTGATGACCGGTCGGGGCGGGCGCAGCCGAGAGGACGCGTCGCGCTCCCTGGTGAACCTGGTGTTCCGTCGGGGCCGCCGGTCGCTGGCGATCCTGGCCGTGGCGTCGCTGGCCTTGCTGGCCGTGGCCACGCTCACCACCGCCGCAGGCAGGCTCCGCTCCGCCGCCCTCGCCCGGCTGCGCAACCGCCACGTGCTGCGCCTGATCCACGCCCTTCCCCGCTTCTCGCTGCCCGGCGGACTGCCCCTGCCCTTGGCCGGGCTCCTGATCTTTGTGTTGGTGGTGCGCCTGCTCCCGGCGGGAAGCCGCCTGGACTACGACGTGGCCGGCGTCCTCTGGGCCGGGCTCTCCCTGGCCCTGGCCGACGGGGTGGGGGCGGTGCTCTTCCGAGGGCTGCGCCACACCCTGGCCGTGGAGGGAGCCAAGCCCTACGCCGAGGCCCTCAACCTCTGGGGTGGTCGGCCCGGCCGTGCGGTGGCCGACGTCTCCCGCCGGGTGCGCGCCTCCCAGGTCCGCGGCGCGGTGCTCGCCCTGTTGGGGGGCCTGCTGGTGGTGGAGGGGGTGTTCAGCGTCAACGGGCTGGGGGAGACCCTGCGGGACCTCGTCGTGGACCGGCGCGGCCTGGATCCGCTGCTGCTCTGCGCCGTGCTGCTGGGCTTCTCCCTCTTCGTCCTGGTCGTCGAGTGGCTGCCCGTCGAGCGGGCGCTGGGGCGGCGTCCATGAGCGCGCCCGCCCGCCTCCGCGTGCCCTTGCTGGCCCCCTTCGCCCTGGCCGGCCTGGCGTCCCTGGGCCTGCGCCACCGGGAGCCCCGCCCCATGTACGGGGACGCGCAGTGGCCCAGCGTCGCGCACCCCCTGGGTGTGGACGCGATGGGCCGCGACTTCCTGGAGGTGCTGTCGGCGGGCGTGGTCGACTTCGCGGTGCCCGGCTTCCTGATGGTCGGTCTGCTGGCCCTGATCGTGGCCGCCCGCGCCTGGTGGTTCCTGCTGCAGCCGGTCCTGCCGACGGGGGAGGAGATCCCCGAAGCCACCGGCCTGGCCGCCGCGTCCCCGCCCCGCCTGCTGATCGTGATGGTCGGCATGCTGCTTCTGGAGGAGCCAAACCCCTACCTCGCCGCCGGCATCGTGCTGGCGCTGTACCTGCCCGTCGCCCTGCACGAGGTCGGGTCCCACTTGCGGGCGCTGCGCGAAGAGGAGGTGCTCGCCGGCATCGTCGCGCACGGGCTGCCGACGCACCGGGTGCTGGGCCGCCACCTCCTGCGCGGCTACCTGGCCGAGCCCCTCATCCGCCACTGCTCCTCGCTGTTCGCCCAGGTCGCCTTCACCCAGATCGCGCTGGCGTTTCTCTTCGGCACCTCGTCGGTGTCCCGGGGGTTGGCCGTGTCCTGGGGCATGGAGTTCAAGCGCCTGGCCAACGGCATCCCCCAACGCAGCGGGTTCTACTGCCCGGGCGACGGCGTCTGCGAGCAGGCGGTGACGTCCTTCCAGGGCTCCATTCTCCTGCTCGCTTCGCTCCTCCTGCTGGGCGGGCTGCTCCGCTTGGCCCGTCCGGCCCCGCGCGGAGGCCTGTCCGCATGAG
>CALCXL010000841.1 GCA_937907595.1 uncultured Pseudomonadota bacterium | reverse complement strand
GGCCGCAACCAGCTCCGAGGAGGCCCGCGGGTGACGCCGGTCGGGGGGCGGCAGGACCGCTCCAAAGCGCGATCCGGCCCGCCAGAGGTAGCCCCCGGCCAGCAGCAGGACGAGCAGAAGCGCGGGCGCCAGACCGGCCCGACGCGCGTAGGCGACCACGCCAAAGTCGTCGCCCCCGCCGGCGTGCAGGTCGTCGAAGAGGACCGAGCCGCCCTCCTTCAGGTGCAGCCGGACCACCGCCAGGTAGAACTCCAGGTTGCCGCCCGCCCCGATCCCCCGGTTCTCCAGGGTGAAGGGGTCGGCCACCGCGATGACGTGGCCGTCGCCCAGAGCGCGGCGCACGACGATGGCGTGGTCCTCGGCGGCGAAGAGGGGCTCGTCACGAACCCCCGCCAGGCTCAGCGCGCCGCGGCCCTCGACGGCCAACGCCCCGCCCAGGGTCAGCGGACCGGGCAGGACCGCCAGGGCGGGGCGCGTGCGCACGGGCGCCTCCCGCTCGATGCGCTCCAGGGCGTCCCACTCGAAGGCAGGGCCGAGCTCGTCGAGGAAGGCGTCGGGGTAGTGAGTGACGAGGACGGCGGTGTTCCCGTCCTCCACCCAGCTTGTCAGGCGGGTCAACTCGGCCTCCCCGACGATGGCCGAGGGCAGCAGGGTGGGTGCCGCGACCACGAACAAGACCGAGCCGTCAGGCACCCGCGCCAGGGCGTTGAGGCCCACCCGCAGGGACACGACCTCGTGGCCCGTCTGCCGGAGCACCGACGCGAAGGCCGCCGTGCCCGTGGGCCCGCGATCGTCCGAGCCGCGGGACCCGCCCGCGCCCGCTCCGAGCAGGAAGGCGGCCACCGCCCCCAGGAGCAAGACCGCGGCGCCCAGGCCCATCAGGCGGCGGTCAGCCACGCGGCGCCCCCTCGCGGGAGACCGCAGCGACGGTGGGGGTCGGGGAGGCGTCGACGATCACGAGCGCGTCGCAGACCCGGCTCATGGCCTCGTAGTCGACGGGGCCGACGTCGGCCTCCCCGTACCAGGCCACCTCGAAGCCCCAGGTGGCGTCCCCGAAGTGCCGGTGCCGGGGAGGCTTCCCCCGAAAGCTGCGCAGGTGCTCGCCGTTCGTTCGCTCCTGCCGGTAGTCGATCTCCCCGGTGCGATCGAGGCGCGCCAGAACGGCCAGGAACTGGGCTCGAATCGCCTCCCGGTGCCGACCCTGAGCCGCCAGCTGATCGGCGTGCCCGCGCCAGCCCAGGGGGGAGCGGGCGCGGGCGTCGGGCAGGTCGCCGCCCAGGGGCTCAGGCCCCCCCTCGGGCTCGGGGGCAGCGATGCGGAGCGTCCGACCGGTGCCCAGCAGGAACAGCACGAGGACCAGCGCAAGCAGCGCCGCCACCGCGGCCATCACGATCCGGCCGTCGAAGGTGGGCAGGACGCCCTGGGGCTGGGTCCGTGGCTGGGGTTCGTAGGCCGTCATGCTGCGCCAGAGCTCCTCCAGCCAGACCCGCAGGCGCTCCTGGAACGAGTCGCGGAAGGCGTCGCCGCCGGCCCGCTCCTCGCCCAGCTCGTAGTCCCCGGTCTCCAGTTCGGCCTGCAGCAGGGTCCTCGCGTCCTGGCTCGCGGGGAGGGGCGTGTCGTCCTCGGGGGGCGGCTCCGGGCTGACCAGGGCGTCCAGGCGGGCGATGGCCGCGTCCAGGCGGGTCAGGAAGATCCGGGCCTGCGCCGCCGTCTCCTCCGTGTGGATCCACTCCGGCAGCTCGTCGGCCAGGATCGATGCGTCGACGTCCAGGGACCCGCCGGGCACCTGCAGGCGCCGCGTGGTCTGGTAGCGGAGGGCGTCACGCAGGACGTCCTGGTCCTCGAACCCCGTCGTCTCGTACTCGACCAGCTCCCGCTCCAGCTCCGCGCGCCAGGTCTGCAGGTCGCGCAGGTAGAGTTCGGGCGCCTCCGGGAGCAACTCTTCCCCGGTCAGCAGCTCCCAGTCGACCTCCCCGAGCAGCTCGAGGTCCGCGCCCTCCAGCAGGATCTCCGCCTCGCCCTTCACTCCCAGCCCGCCCACGCCCTGGTCCTCCTCGGCCGCGAAGGCCGCCCCGCCGGTGGGCTCCTGGGCCACCGCGGGGAGCGCGGGGAAGGACAAGGCCAGGACCAGCAGCCCCAGCGAGGCCAACCCTGCGGAAGCGCCGGGCGCCCCGGGAGCGCCAGGTCGGAGCTCCTCCCAGCGATCCAGGAGGTCCGCGCCGGACTGCCCCAGCCGTGCGTCGACGTAGAAGACCGCCGAGTAGACGCACCAGACGCCGTCGAGCAGGAAGCCGGCGAGCACGGCCGAGCTGAGGAGGAACGGCAGGCTGCTCGGCCCCAGCAGGCGCGCCAGCACGTCGACGTCGGCCCCCGTCAGCATGCGCACGCCCACCAGGGCGGCCTGGGTGCCCACCACCACGTCGGCCCAGGCGAACAGCCAGAGGAGGGAGAAGAGGAGCCCAGCGAAGAAGCCCTTGCTCAGGGTGCCGCTCGTCAAACGACCCAGGCGGCTGAGGGTGGAGCTCGCGTCGCGCCCCTCGCAGGCACAGACCGCGAACGCCGGCAGGAAGAAGGCGACGGCGAGGAAGCCGGGCAGCACCGCCATGCCGAAGCCCCCAGCGCAGGCGGCGGCGCAGAGGATGCCGAGGGCAGCCAGGGCCGGGCGGTCCGCGTCGGGGAGGGCAGCCCCCCGCTGCGGGTCCAGTTGACGGGCCACCTCCCGCGCGGCCAGCCCCTGCCCCATCCCGCGCACGGCCAGGGCCAGCACGACCAGGGACGACACCGCCAGGGAGAGGAAGGTGGTCTGCGCGCCCCAGGCCTCCCGGGCCCAGGCCACCCGGTGCAGGTGCACGAAGAGCAGGCCCATCAGGGCGAGGGGGAGCGAAGGCAGCAGCGCGCGCGCCGCCCAGCCGCCGGGATCGGCGCCCAGAAGCGCCGCGGTCTCATCCAGCAGAACGGCCGCGCCCGCGGTGCGACGGCGGCGGCGAAAGCCGGGGGAGGGATCGGCCAAGGAGTTCAGCCGACCAGGTACAGCAGGAAGCCCAGCCCCGAGAGGCCCCCAGCCAGGAGGGCGGCCGACAGGGCGGTCAGCACCGCGATCCCGGCCCGGGAGCCCGCCCCCGAGCGCAGCGGCGAGTCGGTGGGGCGCGCTGCGGCCCGGCGATCCAGGCAGTCCAGGCAGAAGTTGCGCCCCTGCAGACGCGTGGTGCAGGCCCCGCAGACCAGCTTTCGGCAGGAGACGCACACCCCGATGGCGGGGCGTTCGGCGTGGTTGGCGCATCGCATGGGGCGCGCGATCCTATCGTGCAGGCTGCGCGGCTGTCGCGCGCTGGAGGTGGCCGTGGCGGAGTGGATCGTGTTGGGTTCGGGGACGCTGGAGCAGCAGGCGCGGCGCGGGCCGTCCTGCCACCTGCTGCGGGACGGGGACGCCACCTGGCTGGTGGACAGCGGGCCCGGCTGCCTGCAGCGCCTGGCCGAGGCGGAGCAGGCCCCCCTGGATCTGGCCGGTGTCGTGCACAGCCACCTGCATCTGGACCACCTCGCGGACCTCTTTCCCCTGCTGTTTCATCGCCTGGCGGCCGTGGCCTACGGGGGCGTTCTCCCTCCGCAGCCCCTGTGGCTGAGCGGAGCGCCCGGCCACGAGGCCCGCCTGCGCGCCGTCGCCCAGGCGCTGTACCCCAAGCTCCTGGACAGCCCCCTGGCCTTCCAGGAGATCGCGGACGGCACCGAGGCCCTGCTGCCCGGGACCGCCGTCACCCTGCGAACGTTCCCAGCGGATCACAGCCAGAGCCCACGCCTGCTGCGCTTCGAGGGGCCGGGCTGGTCGGTGGCCTACACCGGGGACACCGGGCCTTGCGACGGCCTGTTCGAAGCTGCGCGCGACGTCGACTGGCTGGTCGCGGAGTGCACCAGCCCCGACGCGGTGGACCGCGGCAAGCACCTGAGGCCGAGGGATCTGGCCGACGTCGTGCGCGAGGCGCGACCGGGGGGCCTGGCCCTGGTCCACCTGTCGCCCCTGTGGACCCACCCCGACGAGGCGGCCGCGGCCGTTCGGGGTCGCCTGCAACCCGGAGCGGCGACGGTCGTGGTCGGCGCGCAGGACGGCACCCGGCTGGAGTTGCCCGGAGGCTACTCCCACTCGATGGTGCCGGGCGGCTTGCTCGAGATGTCGTAGACCACGCGGTTGATGCCGCGCACCTCGTTGATGATGCGCGAGCTGACGCGGGCCAGCACCGGGCGCGGCATGTCGAACCAGTCCGCTGTCATGCCGTCGGTGGACGTGACCGCGCGCACGGCGCAGACGGCCTCGTAGGTGCGTTCGTCCCCCATCACCCCCACGGCCTTGACCGGCAAGAGCACGGCGAAGGCCTGCCAGATCGCGTCGTACAGACCCGCGGAGCGCAGCTCCTCGATGTAGATCCGATCCGCCTGACGGAGCAGATCGCAGCGCTCCTGCGTGACCTCGCCCAGGACCCGAATCGCGAGGCCGGGGCCCGGGAAGGGGTGACGCCACAGGCGCGCGTGGTCGATGCCCAGCTGCGCACCCAGCTCCCGGACCTCGTCCTTGAACAGGTCGCGCAGGGGCTCGATGAGCGAGAGCTTCATGTCGTCGGGCAGCCCGCCCACGTTGTGGTGGCTCTTGATGGTGGCCGAGGGGCCGCCCCGGGGAGACACGCTCTCGATCACGTCGGGGTACAGCGTGCCCTGGGCCAGCCAGTTGGCCCCGTCGACCTTCGCGGCGGCGGCGTCGAAGACCTCGATGAAGACGCGGCCGATGATCTTGCGCTTCGTCTCGGGATCGCTGACCCCGGCCAGGGCGCTCAGGAACTGCTCGCTGGCGTCGACGTGGACGAACTCGATCTCCGTCCAGTCCGCGAAGAAGGCGCAGACCTCCTCCGCCTCCTTCCACCGCAGCAGGCCGTTGTCCACGAAGATGCAGGTGCAGCGGGTGCCGATGGCGCGGCCCATGAGGCCGGCGACGACGGTGGAGTCCACGCCGCCGCTGAGGCCGAGGATGACGCGATCGTCCGGGCCCACGGTGCGCTGGATCCGGTCGACCTCCAGCTCCAGGAAGTTGCCCATGTTCCAGCTGTCGCCGCAGCCGCAGACCGTGTGCACGAAGTTGGCCAGGAGCTCCCGGCCGCGGGGGGAGTGGACTACCTCGGGGTGGAACTGCACGCCGAACATGCGATCGTCCGCCGACGCCATGGCCGCGCAGGGGGAGTTTGCGCTCCGGGCGATGGGCCGGAAGCCGTCGGGCAGGCGCGCCACCCGATCGCCGTGGCTCATCCACACCGACTGCGGCTCCCGCAGACCCACGAAGAGGCGGCTCTCCCCGATCACGGAGATCTCCGCGTGGCCGAACTCCCGGTCCGCCGCGGGCTCCACCTCGCCGCCCAGCAGCTGGGTCATGAGCTGCATGCCGTAGCAGATGCCCAGCACCGGCACCCCCAGCGCGAGCGCCGACGGGTCCAGGTGCGGCGCGTCCGGCGCGTAGACCGAGGCCGGGCCGCCCGAGAGGATCAGCCCCTTGAGCATGCCCAGCTCGTCCTCGCGCGGCGGCTGGGTGTAGGGCCGGATCTCGCAGTACACGTTCGCCTCACGGATGCGGCGAGCGATCAGCTGGGTGTACTGGGACCCGAAGTCCAGGATCAGGATCTTCTCCTGGGCGATGAACTCGCTCATGGGATGCGTCCTCGGGGGCTGGGGCGTTGTCTGGGGCTTCGAGCGCGCTGCTCCACCGCCCCGCGGTGAGGGCGTCGAGGGTAGCGTCGAGCTCCTGGCGCCGCAATCGACGTTCGGCGTCCGAGGCCGCGTTGGGGCAGGGATCGAGGGCCGCCTCGGTCAACACGCGGCGGCGGTCGAAGTACAGCATCGTCGCCTCGGCCAGCAAGGCGTGACGCAGCTCGGTCATCGCGCGCCCCTCCCGCACCGCTCGGGACAGATCGGGGCCGGCTGCCAGCTCGGCCAGGTCCCACTCCAACCAGAGGTCCAGCGTCCAGTCCGCGTCGTGATCTTCCTGGGGGGGGGAGTCCGACGCCGCCCACTTGCGGTTGGATCGGTCGTCATAGCGGCCCCGCATGCGCACCAGCGGGAGGGCTCCGCGCGCCCGCGCGTCTTGGATGAGCTGCGCCGCGCGCTGGGGCTGCAGCTGGCCGGCCTGCACAGCCCATCGATGCACGACGCCGACGTCGGGCTCCTGGGAGAAGCGGCGATCGAGCCTGTCGATCGCCCGCGGGTCCGCCGGGCCGGGCGGGGCGGGGCACGAGGGCGGCGTGTCCGGCTGGACCCCTGGCAGCGGATCGCCCGCCTGGGTGCCCGCAAGGGGACCCGCCGCCGCAGCGCCCGCCATCCCGGTGGGCATCGACAGGAACAGGAGGGCGGCGAGGCAGCTCGTCGTCGTGCGCGTGGCGACGCGCTCGGAGGTGCGGACCGTGGGGTCCAAGGGGGTGCAGGTGGGGCTCGTGGCGGTGCAGGTGGGGCTCATGGGGTCTCCAGGGTCACGGGATCAAGATCGGGGCGAAGGTCGGGCACCTCCAGGGCGCGGAGCTCCCGCTCCCAGGGGGGCTCGAGGGCGGAGGGCACGCGGCTGCGGACTCGGAGGGGACCCCTGAGGGTCCAGACGATCTCCAGGGCCAGGCTGGCCACCGTGCGGCCTGGATCAGGAGCCGCGCCGAGCGCCCCCGAAGGCGCCGACTGGTCCGCTCCCGGGGCCACGTCGAAGCCCTGCAGGCGCAGCTGAAGACGAACCCGGGGCAGCTCCAGCGGCGGCTCGGCCCACGCCCGAGCGGGGGCCAGGGCGAGCAGCGCGCAGAGGGCCCACGCGGGGGACCACAAGCACCGCCTCCGCGTTGACAGCGCAAATCCTCGGTGGTACCAGGGCGCTGCACCGCCGACCCTGATCGGGCTGACTGCGGTCAAAGTTCCTGATTTTTCGGAAGATTCATCCACGCGGACCCCTCCGCGAGTGACCCAAGACCCCTCCGAACCCCGGGCCCCACAGCCCCCCCCCGACTCCGAAGGAGATTGAGCGCGATGGAATCCTTGACCTATGCCGCCCCCGTGGCTGGCGTTATCGCCCTGGGCTACGCCTACTGGAAGGCCACCTGGGTCAACGCCCAGCCTGCCGGCACCGACCGGATGCAGGAGATCGCCGGGTACATCCAGGAGGGCGCCATGGCCTTCCTGTCCCGCGAATACAAGGTCCTGGCCGTCTTCGTGGCCGTCGTGGCCACGATGCTCTGGTTCGCGAACCACGACGGCACCGGCACCTCGATGATCGCCTACGCGTTCGTCGCTGGCGCCTTCGCGTCGGGCCTGGCCGGCCTCTTCGGCATGCGCATCGCCACCAAGGCGAACGTGCGCACGACCCAGGCGGCCACCATCAGCTTGCCCCGCGCCCTCGACGTCGCCTTCGCCGGCGGCTCGGTCATGGGCATGAGCGTCGTCGGCCTGGCCCTCCTGGGCCTCGGCAGCCTGTTCATCTTCTTCGGCAACCAGGACGGCTGGCCCATGGCCAAGGTCCTCCAGGTCCTGACCGGCTTCTCCATGGGCGCCTCGTCCATCGCGCTCTTCGCCCGCGTGGGCGGCGGCATCTACACCAAGGCCGCGGACGTCGGCGCCGACCTCGTCGGCAAGGTGGAGGAAGGCCTCCCCGAGGACGACCCGCGCAACCCCGCCGTGATCGCGGACAACGTCGGCGACAACGTCGGCGACGTGGCCGGCATGGGCGCGGACCTCTTCGAGTCCTACGTGGGCGCGATCATCGGCGCCATGGTGCTGGCCCTCGGCTACTCCGCGGTCTCCACCGACGGCCTCGTCGGTCCGGTCCTGCTGCCCCTGTGCATCGCCGCCGCCGGCATCCTGGCCTCCATCCTCGGCACCTTCGTCGTGAAGACCGAAGAGGGCGGCAACCCCCAGCACGCCCTGGACATGGGCGCGTTCGGCTCGGCCGGCGTCATGGCCGTCGTGACCTTCGCCCTGGCCTACGGCCTCTGGCCCTCCACCGGCACCGGCGAGACCGGCTGGTTCGACGTGGGCCTGGCCACCGTCATCGGTCTGGGCGTGGGCATGGCCATCGGCCTCATCACCTCGTACTACTGCTCCATGGGCAAGGGCCCGGTGAACTCCATCGCCGAGCAGAGCAAGACGGGGCACGCGACCAACATCATCGCCGGCCTGGGCGTCGGCATGCAGTCCACCGCCCTCCCGATCATCATGATCGCCGTGGGCGTGGTCCTGGCCAACTGGGCTGCCGGCCTCTACGGCGTGGCCATCGCCGCGCTCGGCATGCTGTCGACCACGGGCATCCAGCTGGCCGTCGACGCCTACGGCCCCATCGCCGACAACGCCGGCGGCATCGCCGAGATGACCCACCAGTCCCCCGAGGTGCGCGAGCGCACGGACACCCTGGACGCCGTGGGCAACACCACCGCCGCCATCGGCAAGGGCTTCGCCATCGGCTCCGCCGCCATGACCGCCCTGGCCCTCTTCGCCGCCTACATGCAGACGGTGGGCCTGGTCGCCATCGACATCGCCAACCCCATGGTGATGGCCGGCCTCTTCCTGGGCGGCATGCTGCCCTACCTCTTCTCGTCGATGGCCATGTCCGCGGTGGGTGAGGCGGCGATGGAGATGATCGAAGAGGTCCGCCGGCAGTTCCGCGAGATCCCGGGCCTGCTCGAGGGCACCGCCGCGCCGGACTCGGCTCGCTGCGTGGACATCTCCACCCAGGCCGCCCTCAAGAAGATGATGCTCCCCGGCGGCATGGCGATCACTGCGCCGGTGTTCATCGGCTTCGTGTTCGGCCCGGAGATGCTCGGCGGCCTCCTGGCCGGCGTGACCGTGTCGGGCGTGGCCCTGGCCATCTTCATGAGCAACGCCGGCGGCGCCTGGGACAACGCCAAGAAGTCCTTCGAGGGCGGCGGCTTCACGATGTCGACCGGAGAGGTCCTGCTCAAGGGCTCCCCCGCTCACGACGCCGCCGTGACGGGCGACACCGTGGGTGACCCCTTCAAGGACACCGCGGGCCCGGCGCTCAACATCCTGGTCAAGCTGATGAGCGTCGTGGCGCTCGTCATCGCGCCCTTGCTGTAGTCGCCGCTTCGGCGCAATCCATCGCATGGCCCGACGCTTTCGCAAGCGTCGGGCCATGTCGTTCCGGAATCACAAGTCCCTGATCTTGCGGGGGGTTCCACCGTCCCCCCTGCCCCGGACTGTCCGGGAACTGTCCGGGCAGTGTCCGGCCGTCGGACGATCCCGGACACCTGGCCGGACACCCGGCCGGACCGGCAGATCGACCGGAGCGCTTCGACCCCCCTCCCGGACCGCCGGCGCTCTCCCCTCCCCCACCAACGTTAGGATGCCCCGGTGATCGAGCTGTACCAGGCGGTCCTCACGTTGCTCGACTCCGGGCGGACCGGAGCGCTGGCGACGGTGGTGCACGCGGCGGGATCCGCCCCGCAGAAGGTCGGCAGCAAGATGCTGGTGGCGGACGACGGCAGCATCCACGGCACCATCGGCGGCGGCGCCATCGAGCACGCCACCCGCGCGGAGGCAGCGCAGGTCATCGCCAGCGGCCGCGCGCGTCTGTTCAAGGCGCACCTCACCCGCGACCTGGCCATGTGCTGCGGAGGACGCATGGAGATCTTCATCGAACCCGTGGGCGATCACCCCGCGCTGCTCGTCTTCGGCGGCGGGCACGTGGGCGCAGCCCTGGTCGAGGTGGCCACGGTGGCGGGGTTCCGAGCGCACGTCATCGACGACCGCCCGGGCTTCGCCGAGGCGTCCCGTCATCCGCGCGCGCAGAAGACCTGGGTGGACGAGCCCATGGGCTGCCTGGACGACCTGCCCTGGGGCCCCAACACCTTCGCGGTGATCGTCACCCACGACC
>CALCXL010000840.1 GCA_937907595.1 uncultured Pseudomonadota bacterium | reverse complement strand
CGTCGTCGTCCACCGAGTCGTCGTCGTCCGATGCGTCGTCGTCGTCCGACGCGTCGTCGTCGTCCGCGAACAGATCGTCGTCGTCGTCGTTGCTGTCGTCGTCGTCCGCGCTGTCGTCGTCGTCGCTGCCGCCGCCGCCTCCTCCGCCCACGCGTTGGCCGCAGCCTGCACTCAGCAGGCCCAGCAGGGCGAGGAGGGCCACCGCCCAGGGGAGGGGGGCGAGGCGGGAGACAGGGGAGACTGCTAGCATCGGTTGGACCTCAGGGGCGGCATCTTACGGCAGGAACGCCGGCCCGGAAGGGGTTTCGGAACGCACCCCGACGGGCAGGCGGAGATCGATGGCGGACCCGAAGAGCCCGATCGCAGAAGGTCGCTCCGACAGCTACCGCATGGAGCAGCTGGACGCCGACGCCGAGGTGGCTCGCCTGGAGGCCCAGGTGCGGCTCGTGACGCCGTTGGAGAACGACTTCCTGGCCGCCGTGGGCCTGCCGCCCGACGCCTGGCTGCTGGACGTGGGCTGCGGCCCCGGCTTCTTCTCCGAGCGCGCGGCCCGCGACCTGGTCCCCCAGGGGCGGGTCACCGGCGTGGACGTGGACCCCTCCCTGCTGGCCCTGGCCCGGGAGCGGCTGGCCGGCAGCGGGCTGGCGGTGGACTTCGTGGAGGGCACCGGGGTGCGCCTGCCCCTGCCCGACGACTCGGTGGACGCCAGCTACGCGCGCTTCCTGCTCCAGCACCTGACCGATCCTGGCGTGGTCCTGCGGGAGATGGTGCGGGTGACCAAGCCCGGCGGCACGGTCTGCCTGGTGGACACCGACGACGGCGCGCTGCTGCTGCACCCGCCGGTGGACGGCTTCGACGAGCTGCTGCGGGCCTCGTACCAGGCGCAGAAGGCGCGGGGCGGCGACCGCCACGTGGGCCGCAAGCTGAAGGCGCTGCTGCTGGAGGCGGGCGGGGTGGACGCGGGGGTGCGGCTCTACCCCTTCACCAGCGAGCAGGTGGGCGCCGCCGACTTCCTGCGGGTGACCACCGGCTTCAAGGCCGGGGTGCTGGGGCCGCCGCACATCGCCACCGAGCGGCTGAAGCAGATCTCCGCCGCGCTGGAGCAGGCGCAGCAGGTGCCGGGCTTCTTCGGCCACGCGATGGGCTACGCCGCCTCCGCCCGGGTCCCGCGCGCGTGAGCAACCTGACCCCGGCCGCCCCGCCCGCTGCCCCCGCGGACCGCTGGCGCAACAGCGAGCAGCACCTCTCGGCGCGCCTCCTGCAGCCGATGCTCAAGTTCTACGACCTGCAGTTCGGGCCCGAGGCCGTGGAGGAGCTGGTCTCCGCCCTGGGCACCACGCTGGACGTCCTGCAGGACACGGACGCGTGGTTCTCCACCGAGCGCTTCATCGAGCTGAACGAGGCGATGATCGACGCCACCGGGGACCCCGATCTGCCCCACCTGGCCGGCCGCGCCCTGACCTGGCCGGGCATGCTGGGGGCCGAGCGCCTGTTCATGCGGGCCCTGGCCAGCCCCCGGGTGGCCTTCACGCAGATCGGCAAGATCTCCAGCCGGTACAGCAAGGTCACCGACTGGGACATCGTCATGACCGGGGCGACGTCGGGCCTGGCCACCGTCAAGTTGAGCGAGGGCGCTCGGGATCACCTCAGCTTCTGCAAGAACCGCATCGGCGTGTTCGAGGCGGTGCCCGAGGTCTTCGACCTGCCGCCCGCGCGCGTGGTGCACCCCAAGTGCCTGCACCGCGGCGACGAGGCCTGCGTCTACGAGATCCACTGGGTGCGGCGGCGCTCCTGGCCGAAGATCGCGTGGGCCCTTGCGCTGATCGTGCCCCTGGCCGCGGTGCCCCTGGGCGTGCAGGGCAGCGCGCTGGCGGCGCTGGTGGTCGCCCTGCTGGCCGCGGCGGCGGCGGTCAGCGTGCTCTCCACCCGCAAGGAGAAGGAGGACACGGAGGACTTCACCCGCGCCCACGTCAACGAGCTGGGCCAACTCCTGGAGCGCAACAAGCGCCGGGCGGAGGAGCTGCACACCATCTCCCGGGTGACGGAGGCCACACGCCACCTCCTGGACGAGCAGGAGCTGGTCGACGCCGTGCTCTCCACCCTGCGCGAGCAGCTGGGCTACCAGCGCGTGCTGCTGCTGCGCGTCGACACCGCGGGAGAGTGGCTCGGCGACGGCCGCTCCCAGGGCTTCGGGGAGCACGCCGCCGGTGTGGAGGGCCTGCGCCTGTCCCTGGACCCCGAGGGCCTGGACGACCGGCTGTTCGGGCGCATCGTCGCGAGCGGGCAGACCGTGCTGGTGGACGACGTGAGCGGCTACAGCCGGCAGCTCAAGGAGGAGAACGCGGCGCTGCTCGACGCCGTGGGCACCCCGGGCTTCGTGGCGGCGCCGGTGGAGGGTCGCGGCCGCAAGGTGGGCCTGCTGGTGGTGGACAACGGCCCCGAGGGCGCTCCGCTGGGCGCCCGCGACCGCAACGTCCTGGGCAGCGTGGCGGCGGTGTTGGGCTCGGCGGTGAGCAACGCGCGGCTGTTCCGGCGGATCCAGGACGAGCTGATGATCAACCGCAAGTTCCGGCAGTACCTGCCCGAGCAGGTGGTCGAGCAGGTGCGCGCCCGCCCCGAGGAGGCCCTGGCCCTGGGCGGCGACGAGCGGCACGTGGCGGTGATGTTCGTGGACATCGCCGGCTTCACGGCCATGAGCGCGCAGCGATCGCCGTCGGAGGTGGTCATGGGCCTCAACGCGTGGTTCTCGATCACCGACCCGGTCATCGAGCGCTGCAACGGCATCGTCGACAAGCGCATGGGCGACGGGATCCTGGTGGTCTTCCTGCACGAGGACGGCAAGCGTGATGGTCGCCACCCCGTGCAGCGGGCGGCGTCGGCGGCGGTGGGCCTGCACCACGCGCTGGAGGAGGCGCGGCAGGACCTGCAGGAGCGCGCCCCTGCGTTTGCGGGCATGGGGATCCGCTGCGCCATCCACTACGGCCCGGCCATCGTCGGCAACATGGGCTCCGAGCGGCGCATGGAGTACACGGTCATCGGCGACACCGTGAACACCGCGGCGCGGGTGGAGGAGAAGACCCCCGCCGGCGCGGTCTGGCTCAGCGGCGAGTCGGTGGCGGCGGTGCAGGGCGGCCTGGAGGGCGCGACCCTGGTGCAGGAGGTCACGCTGCGCGGCCGCACGGAGCGCACGCAGCTCTGGGCGATCGAGGTGGACACCGAGGCCACGGCCACGGGCACCTGGCCGGTCGCCGAGCGATCCCCAACCGCCACGTCGCAGACGCTGCCCCTGGGCGACGAGGACACGATCGAAGAGCCCATCGACGTGGGCTCGGACTTCGTCCCGCCGTTCTAGGAGATCGCGCCCCGCCACCGGCTCGCGGCCCGCAACCCCGACCCCCGGGGCCAGCCAACGCCCAAACAGGCGAGGCGTCCCCCGAAAACGGCCAGAACCCCCTGGCCAGCAGGGTCGCGCCGTGCGCGGACCCGAGTCTGCGCCGCGCCCGGTGAAAAGAATGCCCGGATCTTGGAGCAGTTCATCGTTCGGCAGCCATTGTGGATCGTTTTGGATAGGTAGAACATCGCGCCGATCCGCATGAAGCGGACGGAGACCCAAATTTCATGGCCACATCCTTGAGCCCCGGGTAGAAACCCCGATTTTGGGCTGGCGAAGCTGGCGAGCG
>CALCXL010000839.1 GCA_937907595.1 uncultured Pseudomonadota bacterium | reverse complement strand
CATCACGAAGTTGAAGACCTCCTTGACGTTGAGGAAGCGCAGGTACGCGGCCTCCATCGCCTCGGGGTTCGACTTCAGGTAGGTGTTCCCGTAGAGCTCGATCTGGAGCGTCTCGAAGAACTTCCGCATGAAGTTGTTGAACTGGGTGGGGTTGGTGACCTTGGTCGGACCCACCGAGAAGCGGGTCAGCCCGCCGGCCACCTTGACCTCGTCGCCGCCGTAGGCGCGGACGACCTCACCCACCGTGGAGGGGGTGTACTTGGCCAGCGCGCCCTTGGTGGTCAGCTCGTCGATGAGGCTGGCGACCTTGGTCTTGCTGGCGAGCAGGACGTTGCCCTGCGCGTCGACGTCGGCGGCGGACACGTCCACCTTGGCCTTGCCGATCTCGATGGAGGCGGTGTCGCCCTTGACCGTGATCTTCGGCTTGACGCCGTAGAGGCCGGCCCACTTGCCGAGGTCCTTCACGTCGCCCGTCTTGAGCCCCAGGCTGTCCATGAGGCCGTCGACGTCGTCGACCTTGGCCTTGCCGTCTGCGACGACGTCGCCGGACAGGCGCTTGAGCTGCGGGTCGCCCTTGGAGTCGCTCCAGCGGACTTCGGTGAACGCCGAGATCGGCACGACGCCGATGAAACCGGCGTTGCTGGTGGAGACCGCCTCGAGGGGCTTGCTGCCCGACTCGATCTCCTGGATGTAGACACCCGGTGTCTGGTAGTTCGGCATCTTGGGTTCACTCCTCCGTGGATGGTTTGGCCCGGGACGCGGTTGCGTGCCGAGGCATGGTCCGTGTCCCTGCGGGACGGTGCTTGAAATCGACGGGCCGCAAGCGCGTGGGTACGGTCGTCCTTTCCCTCTTGGACGGCGCAGCCAGCTTGCCCCTCCCGGCGTCTTCCCTCTTCATGTAGGCCGGATCCGGGATCCAGCTCACGTTGCTTCTCCAGAGCAGGAACCACGAAACCGGCATCAGCTCCGAGCCTGCTCCCTCCCAGGGGCCGGAAAAATACCGGATATCTCGCAGGGGGTCCAAGGTCCGCGTGCCGTTGTTCGACGACTTTTCTGTGAGGGCCGCCCGGCGGGCCCCCCGAGAATGCACGGCAGCGGCCCGAATCGGCTGATTTTCGGCGAATGCGAGGGCGCCCCGGGGATCGCTACGATCGACACAAGAGTGGGGTCGCAGCCGCTCCAGGAGTCGGGCCTCGGCGTCGTCCTGTCCCGCATCGCTCATGCCTTGAACGAAACGGCGGCGGAGGTGATGGCCACCCCGGCGCTGCCGCTGAGGTCGATGTTGCTGCCCGCGGTGATCTCCAGGTTCTGGGCCGTGGAGGCCTTGATGTTCATGTCCGCGGTGATCGAGACGTCGGCCCCGGCGTCGATCAGCAGCTTGTTGCCGACCGTCAGGGTGATGTCCTTGGTGCAGGTGATGTTGATGGCCTCGTCGGCCGTCAGCAGCTCCACCACCGTCTTGTCGCCCTTCGTGGCGCAGGTGATGTGCTCGGAGCCGTCGGTGTCGTTGACGGTCATCTTGTGCTTGCTGCGCGACCACCAGATGCGGTCGTCGTTGTTGCCGTCGGCGTTGTCGAAGGGGATGACGTCCTTGCCGTTGTGCAGGTAGCCGACGATCACCGGCTGGTCCGACTGCCCGTTGACGAAGCGCAGGAGCACCTCGTCCTTCTTCTCCGGGTAGCAGACGAAGCCCATCTCCTTGCCGGCCATGATCGTGATCTGGCGGGCCCAGGCGGACTCGACGTCGTCGGTGGGCACCGCGTACTTGACCTTGATGCGGCCGATGCCCTCGGGGTCCTTGTTGTCCACGACGATGCCGATGTGCAGACCCACCAGGCATTCGGACAGGTTCTGGGCGAATTGCGACACGGCCCGTCCTAGTTGAGGTTGATGGTGGCGCCGCTGACGTTGACCGCGCTGCCGGCCTCCACCTTCGCCTGGGTGCCCGCGCCGGCCTCGAAGTTGCTGCCGGCGTCCAGCTTCATGTTCGAGCCCGACTTCACCTCGACCTCCTTGGCCTCCAGGGTGAAGTTGTTGTCGCACTTGATCGTGATGTCCTTGGACGAGGTGATGTTGATCGCCTCGTTGGCGGAGTCCATCTCCACGATCAGCCCGCCGGACTTGTCCGTGATGGTGATCTTCTCCGCGCCCGACGTGTCGTCGATCTCGATGCGGTGGCCGCTGCGGCTCACGAAGAGGCGCAGGTTGTTCTCCCCGTCGCCGTTGTCGAAGGGCGGCAGGTCCTTGCCGTTGTAGAGGCTGCCCAGGATCACCGGCTCGTGCACGTTGCCGTTCACGAAGTCGATGAGCACCTCGTCGTCCACCTCCGGGTAGATGACGATGCCCATCTCCTTGCCGGCCATGGGCGTCGACATGCGCGCCCAGGCGGACTGGGTCTCGTTCGGCAACCAGGGGAACTTGACCAGCACGCGGCCGATCCCGTCCGGGTCCTTGTTGTCGACGACGATGCCTTCGATGACGCCGAGGGTGGTGGCGGCGCCACCAGGCGTCCATTTGCGATCGGACACGGCGACCTCCGTGCGAGCCGTGTTGCACCCCCCCGGCGGGACCTGTCTGGGCCAAATGCCGGGGGCAGCGCCCTGCGCGCGGGGTGCGGCAAGGACGCCCATTTCAGCGGACTGGGGGTGGACCCGTCAATGAGATTGCGCGCATCGGCGCGTTCGGAGGTCAGTTCGCGGCGGAGTCGTCGTCGTCACCGACCGAGATGATCTCCGCGCCGAGCTGCGTGACCTCGGGCCAGACCAGGGCTGTGTAGTCGTTCAGGCGGGTGCAGGCCTGCACCGGCACCTGGCTGCCCTTGGTGGTCAGGAGCACGTATTCGTAGGGGAAGGTGTCCGGGGCTCGGGCGACCCCCTGGAAGACGGTGACCGACACCAGGCCGCCGGAGGTGGCCGCTTCCTGCCAGTCGGGGAAGGTGATGCCCACCGGCAGGTTGCCGCCGCCATTCTCCAGCGCCACGGTCGAGCGGGCATCGTCGTGGTGGTACCAGCGGTGGGTGGCGGACTGCAGGGCCAGCGCGTTGTGGTCCGGGTAGGTGACCCGCCCCTCGGCCAGCTCCTCGGCGAGCACGCTCACCACGCCGTTGCAGCCGTCGATGGGGCTGACGTCCTTGCTCATCCAGTCGGTGTCGGCGGCGCCGGGCAGGATCCCCGAGGCGTGCCGGCTGCGCTCGTACAGGCGGCCGACGTAGCGGTCGCGCTGGGACGCGGCGAGGTTGCCGCCCAGGAAGCCGCCGCCGGTGTCCCCGGGGCTGGCCGGTCGGAAGAGGTCGCCCTCGGGGCCGCCGCCGGTGGTGTTCAGCAGGGCGTGCAGCGCGCGGTAGGAGCCGTCGCCCCCGAAGATGTCCCGCGATGCGCCGGCGAGCTCCTGGCAGAGGTAGGTCTGCCAATCCTCCGGCCGCTCCAGCTCCGGCAGCGCCAGGACGTCGACCGCGTAGTCCTGCAGGCTGAGGACCTGCTCCATCCAAGCGCCGTACATGGAGCAGGTGACCGGCGTCTCCGCCTCCACCAGGACGACCTCCACCAGATCAAGGGGGGGGTCGGAGGTGGTGATCAGGCGGGTCACGAGGCCGCTGACCGCGAGCTTCTCGCCCGGGGTCAGGGAGACCTGCCCGGCGCTGGTCCCGTCGGGTCCCCAGTAGGTGTTGATGTTGCTGTCCGCCGCCGGACAGCCCAGCAGGGTCCAGCAGGGCAGCAGCGCGATGAGGGTGCGTGGCGTCACGGCGGTTCCCGGGTGGGCGACCTCCCCGGCCGCGGGGGGCGATTGTATCAGAGGGCCTGGGCGGCGCTCAGGCGCGGTCACGCCCCTGGGGGACCCGGGCGGCGCGCAGGGCGGAGGCGAGCTCCGCGTCCGCGTCGACCTCTGCCCGGAGGTCGGCCGTGGCCGCGGCCAGCTCGTCGTCGGGCGCGCCGGGCCCGGCCTGGAGATCGAGGGCGGTGACGGTGCGGCGAAGCGTGTCGCACTGGCTGACGAAGGCCGCGCGGCGGGCCTCCAGATCGTCCAGGGCGCCGCTCACGGTGCTGGCCTCCGGAGCGTCGCTGCCCTCGAGTTCGCCCCGGGCACGCTCCAGCTCGGCCCGGTGGCCCTCCCACTGCTGAAGCTGGTCGAAGCCGCCGTCGAGCACGGCGAGCAGCTCCAACCGACGGTCCGCCTCCAGGCGCGGGCTCTGATCGATGGCGCGGCGAGCGTCCTCGTAGGCGCGGGTCAGGGGGTCGGTGGCCAGGGCGCGGCGCACCGGGCGCTCCACCCCGACCTGGCGCCAGGCGAAGCCGCCCAGCGCCATCGCCGGCACGAAGAACGCCAGGGCGGGCACGGGTCCCAGGGCCACGGCCACGAGCATGCCCAGGGCGGCGAGGGTGCCGGCGCCCACCAGGAAGAGGGTGCGGCGAGGCAGGGGCTGGACGGAGTGGGGGGCGACGGCGCCGGCGTCGATGGCCGCTTCGCGTTCGGCGCGGCGCTCGGCGACGGTGGAGCGGCGGGCGGCTTCGCCGGATCGTTGGGGGTCGGACATGGGGCCGATCATGCCAGGACGTTGCGTTCCCGGGGCGGCGCGCGCAAGGTCGGGGTATGGCGGTGACGATCCTCTGGGATGGCGACTGCGGCTTCTGCCGTCGCGCCGTGCAGTGGGCGCTGAAGCGCGACCGCTCGGGCCGCCTGGAGGCGGTGCCCTGGCAGCAGGCCCCCTCCCCGCCCATGGACGAGGTCCTCTCGCGAGCGTGCGCGCGCGCCGTGCATGTAGTGCGTGAGGACGGCTCGCGGCTGCGCGCGGGGCGGGCCTGCCTGTTCGTGCTCGATCTCTGCGGTTTTCGGGCCACGGCGGCGCTGTTGGGGCTGCCCCCGCTGGTCTGGGGGGTCGAGGCCGGCTACTGGCTGGTGGCGCGGAACCGCCTGCTGTTCAGCCGGCTCCTGTTCCGGGGGTGACGTCGCCCGGGCCGGCAACGGTCGCGTCGCACGCGCAGGGTCTATGATCCCGCCGTGACCGCGACCCGCCTGCCGATCCTGGACCCGCGCCCGTCGGCCGAGCCCGATCCCGCCTCGCTCGTGGCCCCGCACCGGCCCGGCGAGCCCTGGCCCGCGGGCGGCGCCGTCCTGGGGGTGCAGGCGCAGGGTGGCCGGTGGCTGCTGGAGCTCGCCCTGGGACCCGAGCGCTTGACCGCCTGGCTGG
>CALCXL010000838.1 GCA_937907595.1 uncultured Pseudomonadota bacterium | reverse complement strand
TGGGGGGCCGACGTGCCCTGGCAGCGGATCGACGTGCGCGAGCCGGACAGCCTGGAGCGGGCCTTCGACGGAGCGGAGTCGGTGTTCCACCTGGCCGCGGTCATCTCCATCACCGGGGACCAGGGCGGCCTGGTGCCCGCGGTGAACGTCGACGGCGTGGGCCACGTGGCGGAGGCGGCGCTGCGGGCGGGGGTGGGGCGCTTCGTGCACTTCAGCTCCGTGCACGCCTTCGACCTGATGAAGCAGGGGGACGCCGTGCACGAGGGCTCGGACCGCCCCCCCGCCAGCCACCCCTCCTACGACCGCAGCAAGGCCGCGGGGGAGGCGCGGCTGCAGGAGGTGATCGCGCAGGGGCTGGACGCGGTCGTCCTCAACCCCACCGGGATCTTCGGGCCGGTGGACCCGGCGCCGTCGCGCATCGGCCAGCTGTTCCGGGACGTGGTGCGGCGGCGCGTGCCCGCCGTGCCGACGGGCGGCTTCAACTGGATCGACGTGCGGGACCTCATCGACACTGCCCTGGCGGCGGAGGGGCGGGGCCAGACGGGGCGCAACTACATCGTCGCCGGGCGCTGGGCCTCGGCGCGGGAGCTCTGCGACATCACCGCGTCCCTGGCCGGAGTCTGGCGGCCGCCCCTGACCCTGCCGGTCGGCTGGCTGGAGGGGGTCGCGCCCCTGCTGATGCTGCTGGACCGCTTCGTCGAGGGGGAGCCCATGTTCACCCGCGAGGCCATGCACGCGCTGCGGGCCAACCGCTCCATCGACGACTCCCGCGCCCGCGCCGAGCTGGGCCACGCCCCGCGGCCACTGGAGGAGACCATCGCGGACCTGGTGAGGTGCCTGCAGGGGTGAGGACGGCGCCGGGGTCCACAGGGGGCGCTCAAGGGAGGGCGGTCGCGTCGGGAGCCGCTACACTCCGCGGCCCATGATCAGCCTCGAAGACGCGCAGCAACACATCCTCGCCGGCATCGGCCCGCTCTCCGTGGAGCGGGTCTTCCTGGACGAGGCCCTGGGCCGGGTCCTGGCCGCCGACGTGCTCGCCGTGCGCGCCCAGCCCCCCGCCGACAACTCCGCCATGGACGGCTATGCGGTGCGCTGGGCCGACGTCTCCGCCCTGGCCTCGGAGCTGGGCTGCGGCGACGACCTCCACCCCACCGAGCACGCGGGCGTGCGGCTGACCGTCGCCCAGGCGGTGCAGGCCGGCGGCTGGTCCGACCGCCCCGTGGGCCCCGGGGAGGCCGCGCGCATCATGACCGGCGCCCCGCTGCCCCCCGGCGACGACCTGCTGGTGGTGATGCGCGAGTGGACCGACGAGGGCGACGACAGCGTGCTGATCCGCCAGTGCGGCCACGGCCCCGGCGCGCACATCCGGCGGGCCGGCGAGGACATCCAGGAAGGCGAGGCCTACCTGCTGGGCGGGCGCACGCTTCAGGCCCCGGACCTGGCGTTGCTGGCGTCCCAGGGCGTCACCCAGGTCGACGTGCGGCGCGCGCCCATCGTCGGCATCGTCTCCACCGGGGACGAGGTGCATGATCCCGGGACCCCCCTGCCGCCGGGCCACATCTGGAACTCCAACGTGTCCGGCCTGAAGGCGCTGGTGCGGGAGGCGGGCGGGATCCCGCGCTACCTGGGCATCGCGCGGGACAGCCACGAGTCGCTGAGGGAGGTCTTCGGACGCATCGGCGGCTGCGACGCTTTGGTCTCCATCGGCGGCGTCAGCGTCGGCGACTTCGACTTCGTCAAGGACGTGCTGGAGGAGCTGGGCGGCGAGCAGACCTTCTGGAAGGTGGCGATGCGGCCGGGCAAGCCGAATGCCTGCGGCACCGTGGCCGGCATCCCCTACTTCGGCCTGCCGGGCAACCCGGTCAGCTCCATGGTCTCCTTCCTGCAGTACGTGCGGCCGGCGCTGCGGCGCATGCAGGGCTCGGCGGACCTCTATCTGCCCACGGTCGACGCCGTCACCACGGACGAATTGCGAACCCGCAAGGGCTTCCTCTTCCTGCTGCGCGGCGTCTTGAGCCGGGGCGAGGGCGGCTACGTCGTCAGCACGACCGGGGCCCAGGGCTCGGGGATCATGCGCTCGCTGAGCCTGGCCAACTGCCTGGTGGCGGTGCCCGAGGACGTCGACGTCGTGCCCGCGGGCGCCCGGGTCCGGGTCCAGCTCCTGCCCTGGTCCCACGCCGGCCAGCCGGATCCGGGGCTGCGCCTGCCATGACCCCCGTCGTCTCCTTCGTCGGCCGCTCGGGCACCGGCAAGACCACCTTCCTGGAGAAGCTGCTGCCCCGTCTGGTGGAGCGCGGCCTGCGGGTGCTGGTGATCAAGCACGACGTGCACCGCTTCGACGTCGACAAGCCCGGCAAGGACAGCTGGCGCCTGACCCAGGCCGGCGCCTGGCGGGTGCTGTTGACCAACCGTGAGAAGATGGCCCTCATGGGCGCCACCGACGGCGACGTCCCCCTGCTGACCCTGGTGGAGCGCTACGCCGGGGGCGCCGATCTGGTGATCACCGAGGGCTTCCGCCAGTCCTCCGTGCCCAAGTTCGTGGTCCTGCGCGCCGACGCCCCCGAGCACCTGGATCCCCACGACGCCGAGCTGAGCAACGTCGTCGCCGTCGTCTCCGACCACCCCGTGGACAGCGACCTGCCCCTGCTGCCCCTGGACGACGTCGGCCCCACCCTGCAGTTCCTGGTCGACCACTTCCTGCACGCGACCCAGGGCCGCCGCAGCATGACCGGCGTGCTGCTGGCAGGCGGCCGGGGCGAGCGCATGGGCTTCGACAAGGCCCTTCTCACCTTCCGCCGCAAGCCCCTGCTGCCGACCCTGGTGGAGCGCATGCTCGGCGTCTGCAGCGGCGGCGTCCTCGTGGTGCGTCGCCCCGGCCAGGCCCTGCCCGACCTGCCGAGGCACCCGTCGGTGCGCGTGGTCGACGACCTCATCCCCGATCAGGCCGCCCTGGGCGGGCTCTACACCGGCCTGGCCCTGGCCCCCACCCCCTGGGTCTTCCTGGCCGCCTGCGACATGCCGCTGCTCAACCGCGGCCTCATGACCTGGATGGCCGACCTGCCCGGCGAGGCCGACGTCCTGCTCCACCTGGCCGACGGCCGCCCCCAGCCCACCCACGCCGTCTACGGCCACCGCTGCCTGGGCGCGATCAAGCGCTCGCTGCTGTCCGGCGAGCTGGGCATGGGCAGCTGGCGGGGCGCCGTGCGCGTGCAGCGCATCGCCGAGCTTGAGTGGCGTCGCACGCACCTGAGCGGGCACTCGTTCGTCAACGTGAACACCCCCGAGGATCTGCTGGAGGCCGAAGCCATGGCCACCGTGGACACGGAGGTCACCGACTGGTCCGACGCCCCGGGCGAAGAGGGCGAAGTGGAGTGGACCCAGTGATGAACGTCGACGACGTACGCCGCGCCTGGCAGGCCGCTCAAGAAGCCAGCGGCGCCGACGCCCGCCTGGTGGCCGTGGGTGCACCCAGCGACGGTGCCATGCCCGTGCGCGGTCGCACGGCCCTGCCCTGGTCCGGCCGATTGGCCTTCGAGCAGCACCTGGCGACCGCCCTGGGCGACCACGCCGGCTCCGTCGACCTGCAGTGGTTGGCCCCCGCCCCGCCGTCCTCCCCCGCCGACCGGGCCCGCGGCAGCCTCGGCATGGCCCCCCGCGGACCCGCCACCGTCGGCGCGAAGGCCGGCAACGCGCCCTCGGCCGGCAAGTCGGCCCCCGCCCCCGCCTCCCCGGTGCGCGGCGTCGGGCAGGTGCTCGCGGTGGCCTCGGGCAAGGGAGGGGTCGGCAAGAGCACCGTGGCGGTGAACCTGGCCCTGGCCCTGCGCGCCCGCGGCCTGTCCGTGGGGCTGCTGGACGCCGACGTCTACGGCCCGTCCATGCCGACCATGCTCGGCTCGTTTGAGGCCCCCACCCGGCAGGAGGGCATCTTCACGCCGCCCGTCGCCCACGGCCTGCCCTTCCTGAGCCTGGGCCTCATGGTCAACCCCGACCGCTCGGTGATCTGGCGGGGCCCCATGGTCCAGCGCATGGTGCGCGACATGCTGCAGGCGACCGCCTGGCCCGACGTCGACGTCCTGGTCATCGACCTGCCCCCGGGCACCGGCGACGTGCAGCTGACGCTCATGCAGAAGGCGCTGGTCACGGCCGCTGTCGTCGTCACCACGCCCCAGGACATCTCCCTCATCGACGCCGCGCGCGGCCTGCACATGTTCGAGCAGCTGGGGGTGCCGGTATTGGGCATCGTGGAGAACATGGCCACGTACGCGTGTCCGTCCTGCGGGCACACCAGCCACCCCTTCGGGTCCGACGGCGGGCAGCGGGAGGCCGACAAGCGCGGCCTGCCTCTGCTGGCGCGCATCCCCCTGGAGGAGGCGGTGCGCTCCGGCGGGGACGAGGGGAAGCCGATCGTCCTGGCGGCGCCGGACAGCGCGTCGGCGAAGGCCTTGTTCTCGCTGGCGGAGCTGGTCGCCGAGGGCCTGTCGAAGCTCAAGGCGTCGGCGCAGGCCCCCGAAGCGCAGCCCACCCCTGGCTGATCGCCCCAGGAGCAGTACCCTTCACCCCGTGACCCAGCGCGCCCCAATCATCGACCCCTTCGGCCGCCGCATCCACTACGTGCGGCTGTCGGTGACCGATCGCTGCAACTTCCGCTGCCTGTACTGCATGCCGGACGAGGAGGTGGACTTCCTGGACCGCAGCACGCTGCTCAGCTTCGAGGAGACCGGCCGGCTGGCCCGGGTGCTGGCGCAGATGGGGGTGGACCGCATCCGGCTGACGGGCGGGGAGCCGACGGTGCGGCGGGGCTTCCTGGACCTGGTGCGGCAGATCGCGGCGGCGAAGGAGCACGGGCTGCGCGACCTGAGCATGACCACCAACGGCTGGAACCTGGCCGAATTGGGGCCCGCCCTGCGCGAGGCCGGGCTGGACCGCGTCAACATCAGCCTGGACACCCTGGACCGGGACACCTTCACCCGCATCACCCAGCGCGACCGGCTGGCCGAGGTGCTGGCCGGCATCGACGCCGTCGTGGCCATGGGCTGGCTGCCCCTGAAGATCAACGTGGTGGTCTGCAAGGGGCTGAACGACGGCGAGGTCCTCTCCTTCGTGGAGCACTTCGCCCACCTGCCCGTGACGATCCGCTTCATCGAGTACATGGCCTTCGGCGAGTCGCGCTTCCCCCTGGTGCCCTGGTCGATCACGAAGGCCCGGCTGGAGGAGCGCTTCACCCTGGAGCCCGTCGACGGACCCCAGGGCTCCGGGCCGGCCAGCTACTGGCGGGTGGTGGGCACGCAGGTGGAGGTGGGCACCATCGGCGCCCTCAGCTCCCAGTTCTGCGCCGCCTGCAACCGGGTGCGCGTCACCGCCGACGGGCAGCTCCGCAACTGTTTGGCCTACGAGCCGAACGCGGTGTCCCTGCGCGACGTGATGCGGGAGACGTCCAGCGACGACGACCTGGAGTGGGCCATCCGCGGCGCCATCCTGCGCAAGCCGCTGAGCCACATCCAGCTGGAGGATGGCTCCAACTCCTTCGAAGGGACGATGGTGCAGATCGGGGGTTGAGCGGCGCGGGTCACCCGGGGCTCAGGGCAGCGGCCAGGGCACCGTGGGGATGGGCTCCGCCAGAAGGTCGTCGACGAGGTCCCAGAGCTCGGCTCCCGAGCCGGCCACATCGAGGCTCTGGATGGTGAGGCTGCGGTCGAGGATCGAGAAGGAGGGCACGGCCTGGCCCGGGAACCAGGGGTCGGACACGACCGCTCCGCCGTCGCCGAACACCGGCGAGGTCATGCCCCGATCCACAGCCCAGCCCTCGGGGTCCGGGGTGGATGAGGCGGTGTCGCCGTCCATGAGCAGGTCCAGGATCACGAAGCCCTGGTCCTTGCGGCTCAGGTACTCCTCCTCGGCCAGGTCCGCGCTCTCGATGCAGGGCGGGCACCAGCCGGCGTCGACGCGGATCATCACGACGTTGCCGTAGAAGCGGTGGAGCTGAAGCTCCTGGCCGTGCTGGTCGGTCAGCGTGAAGTTCGGGGCGACGTCCCCCACCTGGTGGGTGCCCGAGGCGACGGTCACGGGGATCGGCTGCCGGGGGTAGCCGCCCGTATAGGGCCAGTCCGAAGGGTCGTCGGGTCGGAAGAAGGACAGGTGCTCAGCCCCGTCCTCGAAGCCGTCGTCGTCGGTGTCGGGGTCGAAGGGGTCGGTGCCGATCGTGTCCTCGAAGACGTCCAGCAGCTCGTCGCCGTCGCTGTCCGTGGCCGCGTCGTCGTCGTCGTCGTCGTCGTCGGAACCGTCGGGAGCGTTGGCGCGACGGACAGGCACGCAAGCCGTCACCCCGAGGAGAAGCAGGATCAGGAGCCGGCTCATGCGCTCAACCGGGGCGCATCGGGGGCGGGGTGGCTGCTGCCGTAGTAGCGCACGACCTCAGCGTCCATGGCGCCCGTCAGCATCAGCGCGCACATCTTGAAGTCGCCGCGCAGGGACCAGAGGGGGTGGCTGAAGGTGGCCGGGCGGTTCTTCTCCAGCCCGAAGTGCCCGATCCAGGCCGCGCCGTAGCCGCTCAGGGGCGCAGCCAGGGCCAGCCAGGGGTTCAGGCTCACCACCGCCGACAGCACCATCAGCGTGCCCACCAGCGTGCCCACGCAGTGCAGCATGCGGTTCAGCGGCAGCCGGTGCTCGCCGACGTAGTAGGGCCAGAAGTGCTCGAAGGTCTTCATGGGTTCGCTCACGGACTCACCTCCCCGGCGTAGACGTTCATGTTGCGGCCGCGCACGAAGCCCACGAGGGTCATCCCGGCCTCGCGGGCGTAGTCGACGGCCAGGCTGGTGGGCGCGGAGACGGCCACGACGGCCGGGATCCCCGCCATCGCCGCCTTCTGCAGCATCTCGAAGGAGGCCCGGCCCGACAGCGCCAGCACGTGCCCGGACAGCGGCCACTCCTCCCGCATCACCATCGCGCCCAGGACCTTGTCGCAGGCGTTGTGGCGGCCCACGTCCTCCTTGACCAGACGCAGCTCCCCGTCCAGGCGGAAGAGGCCGGCGGCGTGCAGGGCGCCCGTGGCGTCGAAGAGGGTCTGGGCCGCGCGCAGGCGATCCAGCAGGGAGGCGGCGACATCCCGCGACAGCGCACCCGCGCGCACGGGCGGGGCCATCAGCTTGACCGCATCCAGCGTGGTCTTGCCGCAGAGCCCGCACGAGGAGGAGGCGTAGACCGAGCGGCGGGCCTTCTCCGTGGCCTCGACGTCGGCGCCCTCGGCCAACACGCGCACCACGTTGCCCGCGGCGTCGGCGGTCACGTCCTGGCAGTAGTCGACGGACAGGACCTGGTCGGGGTGGCGCAGGATGCCCTCGCTGAACAGGAAGCCCAGGGCCAGGGTCATGTCGTCGCCCGGGGTGCGCATGACCACGGCGATGGGCACGTCGCCCAGGCGGATCTCCAGGGGCTCCTCCACCACCAGGGCGTCGTCCAGGTCCACCGCGCCGGCGTCGGTGAAGCGGCGGATGGGCCTGGGGGCGTGTCCGGGGTGCGCCATGGCCGCACTGGATACCAGCGGCGCCGGGCCCTTGTCGCGATCTGATCGGCCGACGACTACCCTCGGACCGTGTTCGATCCCTGGCCCCTGGCGGCCCCCGGCGCGGCCTGGACGGCCCGCAAGCAGCTGGGCTACGCCGCCGACGTCCTCCGCCACGCCGCCTGTGCGGGCTGTTCCCTGGGCAGCGTGGGCCTGCGCGATCCGGTGCGTCCCGGCCTGCACCTGTGCCGACGCCGCCTGGACGACCTGGGCCGGCTGGTGGCCGAGCCCATGCCCGCGGGCACCCTGGCCACCGCCGACCTGCTCGATCGCCCTGCCCTGCGCGCCCTGGGCCGACTGTCGGAGCCCCTGTTGCGCCGCCGCGGCGGCCGCTTCGAGCCCCTGGGATGGGACGACGCCCTGCACATGCTGGCCTCCCGGCTCACCGACGCGCCGTCGTGGAGCCTGAGCGTCGGCGCCGAGGAGCTGGGCAACGAGGATGCCTGGATGCTCGCCCAGGCCGTCCGGCAGCTGGGGGCGAGCTCCCTGCGCTGGCGGGGCGACGCCCTGGGGCCCTGGCGGGCGGCGCTGCAGCGGGCGACGGGCCTGGCCGCCAACCCCTCCAACCTCACTGACCTGCCCCGGGCCGAGCGGGTGGTCCTGTGGGGCGACGTCCTGCGTTCCCACCCCGATCTGGCCCGCTGGTTGCCGCGCCGTGGCGACGTCCTGACCGTGGGCTGCTCCCTGCCCGGCCAGCGCCGGCTGCGCGGCGAGCCCCTGGCCCTGGCCGAGCGGGGCATGGCCGCGGCCTGGCGGCACCGACCGGAGTCCCTGGTGGTGGGCGACGAGCCGACGGCGGTGCCCGAGCCCGCCTTGGCCGAGCCCGCCCTGCACCTGGTGGACGCCGCCCTGGCCCCCGAGCGCTTCGTCGCCCTGGCGCTGCTGCAGGGGGCGATGGGCCGCGTCGGATCGGGGCTGGTGGCCCTGGGCGGGCAGCCAGGCGCGAACGACATGGGGCTGGCGACGACGGGCGACGACAGAGCCGCGCTCAGGCCCTCCGCGACCGTGCAGGTGGGCGACGCCGGCCCCTCCTCCCCCGACGCCGCCTTCCGCGCGCACCTGGGCTGGTTCGCGGACCCGGCCATGCTGCTGGAGCCGGCCGGGGAGGTCCTGGTCCTGCCCCTGCGCTGGCGGATCGAAGAGGAGGGCGGCAGCACCACGACCAGCGCGGACCGCCTGGTGCGCTTCAGCCCGCAGGTCCTGGGGCACGACGTCGCCGACGCTCGCTCCCTCACGCAGGTCCTGGGCGCCGTCCTGCGCTCCGCCGGCTTCGAGGCCCCGGCCACGTCCGCCGACGCCCGCCGCGCCATCGCCCTGGACGTGCCTCACCACGGCCCCATCCTGGACCTGCTGCGCCCCGGC
>CALCXL010000837.1 GCA_937907595.1 uncultured Pseudomonadota bacterium | reverse complement strand
CCCCACCGCGCTGGAGCCCCAGCCCACCGGCGCCGTGGTGCCCCTGAGCCGCGTCCTGGTGCTGGTGCCCGGCGTCGCCCTGGAGCACGCCGGAGAGCCGCTGTACATCGATCCGTCCCGTGGCCCCAACTGGATCGGCGCCGTGGACGAGGCCCTGCTGGGGGTCAACGCCCTGCTCATCGGCGAGTCCGGCGCGCGCTGGCTCCGGTTCTCCGCCCCGCCCCCGCGCCGCCGCTGGGCCTGGAACGCCGCGGAGTCCAAGGACGGCAGCTTCCAGGTCCAGGTCACGGGCCTGCTGGAGGGCGCGCCCGCCGCGCGAGTCCGCGACTGGGTGGAGGCGGGGCGCCCCGACGACGCCCGCCCCGACGCGCTCGCGTTCCTTCGGGATCTGGCCCCCCGCGAGCAGATCGTGGTGGAGGAGACCGCTGGCGGTCGGCTGCAGGTCCTCTTCAGCGGCGCCCTGACCCGCGGCGAGGTCCTGGCCCGGGACGGCGCCCTGCGCATCCCCGCGCTGCCGGATCCGGCGCTGGGCCCCGTCGGCAAGCGCTTCACGCAGCCGCGGGACGCCCTGCGCTTCGATCTGGAGGCCACGGAGAACTGGACCTTCCGGGGCCTGCGCTCGGGCACGGCCCCCCGCACGGACGAGAAGTCCACGCCCTTCTGGCAGGTGGACGCCGCCGCCTCGTGGTCGGGGCCCGTGTTCAGCCGTCGGTACCGCCTGCGCTTCACCGCGCGGGAGCTGGCCGCGCTCGCCGCGGGCAACCTGGAGGCCTTCGACGCCCAGGTCGTGGCCACCCTCGGCGGGATCAAGGCTCCGGCCGCGACGCGCTGAGGCGCTGACCAGCTCGCGGCGCTCGTCCCGGCGGGCCGCGGAATCGCTCCCCCGTCGGCCCTTCGGGACCCTGCCTCCTTCCGGCCGGGGGCGAACCGGGGCAGAATCCAGGTGGGGGCAGCGGGGAGCGAATGGCGAGCGGCGGATCAGGAGACGACTTTCAGGCAAGGGACATGCGGCGCAAGCTGCAGGGCGTGCCGCGGGACGTGGCGCAGCTGCTGCACAACCTGGCCAAGACCGCCCGCTCCTTCGGCTTCTACTCCCGCACCAACAAGGCGATCGCCCGGTTCCTGGACGAGCTCTTCACGGGCTTCGACGACTTCCTCACCGCGAACGGCGCCCTGCGCCTGGGGGTGGGCGCCGATCGCTTTACCTACGGGGAGGACGACGTCTACCACGACCCCGATCGGGAGGCCGGCCTGCCCTTCCGGCTCTACCGGGACGGGATCCGCGCCGTCGTCTTCAAGCCCGGCCTGACCCGCGAGGAGCTGGACAACCTGCTGGATGTGCTGGCCAAGCGCGCCTCCACCGGCCGCGACGCGGAAGAGGAGGACGTGGTCACGCTGCTGTGGAAGCTGTCCTTCGAGCACGTGACCTACACGGCGGTGGAGGGCTTCACCCACGACCTGCACGCCGGCGGCAGCGGGGAAGCGGGCGATGAGGAGGGCGGGGGACAGGCGGGAGAAGCCGGCGAGGCCCTGCCCAAGATGATGGAGCGCATCTCCGGGGCGCGGAAGACGCTGGGATCGACCAAGCGCGCGCCCAAGGCCGAGGGGGAGCAGGTGCGCGGCCGCGTGGCCCGCTCCTTCGTGGATCGCTCGGAGACCGGGGAGGCCTTCGACTTCGACGCGGCCGCTGACCTGGCCGCGCCCCCCTCCCTCGCCGGCGCCGGGGAGGAGCTGGAGGTCATCCGCACCTTCCGGCCCGGCCTCTACCAGGGCCCCCGCGACTACCCCCTGGCCCGCCGCGGCGGGCTGGTGGAGTTCGACTACCAGCCGATCACGGTGGAGGAGATCACCGCGCTCAAGATGGAGCTGGCCGAGGACGAGGAGCGCGGCCTCATCCACATGCTCGACTACTGCTTCGAGCTCTGCCTGTCGGAGCCCCGGTACTTCAAGACCACGGCGTTCGTGCCGATGATCGCGCCCATCCGGCGCTACCTGGTGCGCCACAAGCGTTTGGGCACGCTGGACGTGCTGCTGCGCTACCTGCGCGGCGTCGGTCGGGGCGGCGTCTACCCCGCCCACCTCACCCGCGCCGCGGTGGAGATGTTGGAGGAGTGCTCCACTCCGGAGGCCCTCGCGGGCCTGGTCGCGGCGGTGTCCGGCGATCCCGAGGCGGAGGACGTGGCCTGGGATGTGCTGCAGCAGCTCCTGCCCTCCTTGGACTCGGACGAGCTCCTGGTCCTGCTGGGGCACGGCATGAGCGAGCGCATGGCGTCGATCCTGGCCGCCACCCTGATCCGGACCACCGGCTCGGAGCTGGCGCTGTACACGAAGGCGCTGGCGGGCACGGACACGCCCCTGGCCCTGGCGTCGCTGCGCTGCCTGGCCACCCTGCGCACCGCTGAGGCCGTGCTGGCGGTGGAGGGGGCCGTGGGCTGGTCCGAGCCGGCGGTGCGCCGTGCGGCGCTTCGGGTGCTGGGCCGCGTGCCGCCGTCCCCCACCACGGCCCGCTCCCTGGGCAAGGGGCTGCGCGACGGCGACCAGGCCGTGCGCCAGGAGGCCATCGCCGCGATCGATCGGCAAGGGCTGCCCGAGCTGGCCCCGACGCTGTTCCACTGGTTCGAGGCGGAGGGCTTCTCCCAGATCGACTCCACGGAGCGGGACATCGTGGTCAACCTGCTCGCCAGCCTGGACCCGGACTACGCGACCCGGGCCCTGGCCGAGCGCCTCAACCTGGGCCTGCGCGCCAAGCTCGGAGGGCTGGGCGGCGACGTGGCCGAGTGGAACCGCGTGGTGGTCGAGGGCCTGGCCGCGGCCGGCACCGAGGAGTCCCTGGCCAAGCTGCGGGAGGTGCGCACCCAGGGCAGCCAGGCCTTCCGCGAACAGGTGACCCGGATCCTGATCGCGGCGTCCCGGCGGGAGCAGCCATGAGCGACGACCGCCCCGAATTGGGCCTGCTCTCCCTGGAGGGGGTGGCCGACGGTCTGGAGGTCGCCGACCCCCGGGACACCGAGCTCGGCCTGATGCGCGAGCTGGGCAAGGCCCTCGTGAACTATATGTTCATGGCGCTGCGCACGCTGTCGATCCACTCCGCGGACAACGCCGCGGTCATCGAGCCCCTCCGTCGCCTCTCCGAGGCCCTTCAGGAGCTCAGCACCGTCATCCATCGGACCCACTTCATCACGGTGGAGGGGCAGGTCTACCTCAACGACCTGCGCATCAAGACGGATCCCTCGGCCCACGCCAACCTCACCTACCTGGTCGGTCAGCTGGACCGCCACGGCATCGGCGGCATCACCTTCCACAAGCCCCCGGGGTCGGACACCCTGAAGACGCTGCTGCTGCTGATCCTCAACACCCGGCCGCCCCAAGAAGGCGACGCCCTCGACGCCATCCGGCTGGTGCTGGCCGACTCGGACGTGCGCGACATCGAGTTCGACCGCCCCTACTACTTCAAGGCCGGTGGCGGCGGCGGTTCGGGCGGCGGCGGCGTAGGCGGCGACTACGGATCCGCGGAGGTCTACGAGGGCGCGGCGGCCGAGCAGGAGGTCGCGGCGCTGTCCTACGCCAAGGGCGTGCTCGCGGTGAAGGACTACTTCCGCGCGGTGGAGGCGGCGGAGACGGCCAACCCGCTGCGCATCCGCAAGATCATGCACGACCTGGTGGACCTGGCGGAGGAGGACCCCCGGGACTTCCTCAAGCTGCACACCATCCACGGCGTGGAGGACCCTTACTACAACCACTGCACCAACGTGGCCGCCCTGGCCGTGGCGGTGGGCCGGGAGCTGGGGCTGGGCCGGGTCGATCTGGCCGAGCTGGGCTCCGCGGCCATGTTCCACGACCTGGGCTACGCCGCGGTCGAGCGCTGGTCCGACGAGGAGGGGCGGGAGACCTCTGAAGACGAGCGCATGCGCGAGCACCCCATCGCCGGCTTCCGCACGCTGCTCAAGCAGGGCGAGTTCGGGCCGGGCCTGCTGCGGCGCATGCTGGTGACGCTTGAGCACCACATGCACTACCGCCGGCCGGGCGGCTACCCGCACCTGGGCAAGAAGCGGCTGTCGGTCTTCACCCGGATCGTGCAGGTAGCCGACTACTACGACGCCCTGGTCACGCCCATGGGCGAAGAGCGCCCCATGCTGCCGGTGCGGGCGCTGGAGAAGATCGTCGGCAACAAGGGGACCGTCTTCGATCCCCTCTGCGTCAAGGCGCTGGTCAACGTCGTGGGCCGCTACCCCTACGGCTCGCTGGTCAAGCTCAGCTCGGGCGAGGTGGGCGTGGTCACCTCCGGGGGCCGCGACGCCGAGGCCTTCAGCAAGCCGATCGTGATGATCGTGCGCAACGCCGACGGGAGCGAGACGCCGCCCCGGGAGGTCGACCTGTCCGACGATCGCGTGCTGCGTCG
>CALCXL010000836.1 GCA_937907595.1 uncultured Pseudomonadota bacterium | reverse complement strand
GCCACCGCTGGCGCTGGGTGGCTGGGCGTTCCAGTACAGCGGGCCCTCGGTCCCGCGACCGATCTCCGACACGTTGCTGCCGATGCGGTGGAAGAACTCCCACATGGTCATGCGCAGCGTGCCCGCGATGCCGCCCAGGGCCGTCGCCCGCATCCAGGAGCAGCAGGGCTCGCTGATGCCGCGCTCCGCCAGGAAGTCCTCGACCGCGACCGTGTGCGAGTCCCCGCGGCCCAGTCGCCAACGCAGCCACGCGCCCGCCAGGATCCGACGATCGCGCCAGCTGCAGTCGTCGACGAAGGGCTGCAGCCAGTCCGAGGTGAGGTCGTGGCGGGCGTGGAAGTGGTCCTGCCAGCGGGTCCCCAGGAGCTCGAAGAGGGCCGGCGCCGAGTGGTAGCTGCCCTGGAACACCTTGCAGGAGTTGTCCCCGCGGTAGTGCCCCTGCGCGTCCAGGCGCGAGGCCCAGAGCCCGCCGAGGCCAGGCCCCCGCTCCAGCAGCGTCACGGAATGCCCGGCGCGCCCCAGCAGGAGCGCCGCGGTCATGCCGGCCGGCCCGCCCCCTACGACGGCGACGTCCCTCGATTCCATCGGTTCCCGCTCCGCTCCCCGGCGCCGCCGGAGTCCCGCCCGCCCCGCCCATGGGCCGCCACTCCCGCGAAGCGTAGGTTCCCCCCTGATCGGAGTCAACGTCCAGGCAGCCGCCCGTCGCGCCCACGCGGGTGCCTTGCCCTTGCCCTGCGCGGTCCCCTGGGCCACCCTGCGCGCCATGTTTCTGCGCACCCGCCGCATCCACTTCGTCGGCGTCGGTGGCATCGGCATGTCGGGCATCGCCGAGGTCCTCTGCAACCTCGGATACGACGTCTCCGGCTCCGACCTCCGACGCTCCCCCACCACCGACCGCCTGGAGGGCATGGGGGTCACGATCTTCGTGGGCCACGAGCCCGAACAGGTGGAGGGCTGCCACGTCGTGGTGCGCAGCTCGGCGGTGGGCGCCAGCAACCCGGAGGTCGCGCACGCGCGGGACCTGGGCATCCCCGTCATCCCGCGCGCGGAGATGCTTGCTGAGCTGATGCGCATGAAGCACGGCGTGGCCGTCGCGGGCTCCCACGGCAAGACGACCACCACGTCCCTGCTGGCCGGCATCTTCGACGAGGGCGGCCTGGACCCCACCATCGTGGTCGGCGGCAAGCTCAACAGCGTCGACACCAACGCGGTCCTGGGCCGCGGCGAGTGGATGGTGGCGGAGGCGGACGAGAGCGACGGCAGCTTCCTGCACCTGCCCCCCACCATCGCCATCGTCACCAACATCGACCCCGAGCACCTGGACCACTACGGCACCGTGGAGGCGCTGCACGCCGCCTTCCTGACCTTCATCAACAAGGTGCCCTTCTTCGGCGCGGCGGTGCTCTGCCTGGACCACCCCGCCATCCAGGCGCTGTTGCCCGACGTCAGCAAGCGCTACGTCACCTACGGCTTCACCTCCCAGGCCGACTTCCGGGCCACGGACGTGACGATCGGCGACGGCTGCAGCAGCTTCGGCGTCTTGCGCGGCGACGAGTACCTGGGGCCCGTGACGATCCAGATCCCGGGCCGGCACAACGTGCTGAACTCCCTGGCCGCCATCGCCGCGTCCATGGAGGCGGGCATCCCCTTCACCGTGATCCAGCGCGCCCTCGGCCGCTTCCAGGGCGTGCAGCGCCGGTTCACCATCCGCGGACTCGTCCAGGGCGTCACCGTCGTGGACGACTACGCCCACCACCCCGCGGAGATCCAGGCCACCCTCGGCGCCGCCCGGGAGAGCTACGGCCGCCGCATCGTCGCCGTCTGGCAGCCCCACCGCTTCTCCCGGGTGCGGGACCTGCGCGCGGAGTTCATGCGCTCCTTCAACGACTGCGCGCTGCTGCTGGTGATGGACGTGTACCGCGCCGGCGAGGAGCCGATCGAGGGAGTTGACGGCGAGGCGCTGGTCCGCGATCTGCGCCACCACGGGCACAAGGCCGTGCTCCACACCCCCGACGCCGACGCCGTGCTGCGCGTGGTGCAGGCCGAGGCCCGCAAGGGCGACGTCGTCATCACCCTGGGCGCCGGAGACATCACCGACCTCAGCCACCGGATCGTCGACGCGCTGGACGGCTTCGCGCCGCCGACCCTCGAGTTCGACTGACGCTCGAGTTCGACTGACGCTCTAGCTCGCCTGACCCCGCGGGCCGCTGCCTGCCTGCCCCCGGAGCCCACGTGCTGCCCGACGACGCGCGCGACGCGCTCAGCGCGCTCCGCCTCCCCGTGACCTTCGACGAGCCCCTCTCCGCCCACTGCTCCTTCGGGGTGGGGGGGCCCGCCGACGCCTACGCGACCCCGGAGTCCCCCGAGCAGGAGGCGGAGCTCCTGGCCTGGGCCCGCGCCCACAAGCAGCCCGTCACCCGCTGGACGGGGGTGGACAACCTGATCGCGTCGGACGACGGCGTGCGCGGACTCGTCCTGGGCCCCGCCGCCGTGGCCCCCGGCGCGAGCCGTCGGCTCTTCGAGGAGCCGGCGAAGGGGGGGTCGGTGGACGCGATGGTGGAGCGGTCGGGCATGCGGGGGATCCGCCTGCGCGGGGCCCGGATCAGCCCCGACGACGGCAACGCGGTCCTCAACGAGGGCGACGCCACCGCCCGGGACGTCCTGCTGCTCATGGACTCGCTGCGCCGCCGGGTGGCCCGGGATCATGGCCTGCAGCTGGTGGACGATCTGGTCGTGATCGGCCGACGTCGGGCCGCTCGGTGAGAACTACCATGAGCTGATCGCCCCCCGGTGCGCTGCGCTCCGGAGCGTGCAATCCGGAGCGCAGGGACCGCCCCGATCCCCACTGCATCGCATCGATGACATTCATTGCTTGACGGTGCTGTCGTAAATTACCAGAATCCATTCGTGGCTGACTGCGCCCTTCTGGCGTAGTCCATTCGACGGCGGACGATGGGCGTTCTCGACCGGCAGAGCATTCGCGACCAGGCGCCAAACCGGCGTCTGGGCCAACGTGCCTTGGGCGAGCGCCAGAAGCTCCGCGAAGCCGCGTCCGAGCGCCGTCGGCCCGACCGTGGGCGGGGGACCGCCTCGCAGCCCGTCCCACGCCGGACCGCGCGACGTCGCCCCACCGGTGAGCGTTTCGAGGCCCTGGTGCGCGGCCTCGCCGTCGCCGCGCTGCTCCCCGTCCAGCTGCTCATCCTGCTCCTGCGCCCGGCTGAGCTCCTGCGCCGCCTGCGCAGCGCTCCGGAGCGGCTGGAGGCCCGCAGCCGTCGCCTGCGCATGCAGTCCCGGGACCCTGACACGACGGCCGGCCGGGTCCGGGAGACCGCGCGGCTGTCGGCGCACTTCATGCGCGAAGAGATGGCGGACATGCAGGACGGCTTCCCCCGCCTGCGGGACGTCGTCGCGAGCGCGCTGTCGATTCTGGAGGAGGGCGCCTTCAAGACCGGGCTGGCCGTCGGGCTGCTGGACCCGCGGGGCGACGCCGACGAGGCCCGGGAGCGGCTGTTCCGCGGCGTCGCGTTGGGCCTGGTGGCGGCGGCGGGCCTGATCGGCCTCTTCGTCTCCATCTACCAGGCCGTCGACACCCTCAAGCAGCACGAGCGCCTGACCCTGCAGGCGGTGCACGTCTCGGGCACGCACCGGGTGGTGGAGGGCGACGTGCTCGGCCGCCTCAACCTGCCCGTCGGCGCCAACCTCCTGGAGCTGCCCCTGCCGGACCTGCAGGCCCAGGTGGAGGCGCTGCCCTGGGTGTCCAGCGCGCGGGTGGAGCGGGACCTGCGCAGCCAGTCCCTGAGCGTCCAGGTCGCGGAGCGGCGGCCGACCATGATCCTGGGATCGGGGGGGCTGCACCTGGTCGACGAGTCCGGCGTGGTCTTCAAGGCCCTGGAGCGCGGCGATCCCTCGGATCTGCCGCTGCTGTCGGCGGAGGAGGGCCAGGTGGAGCTCGCAGCCGCGGCGGCGCTGGAGGCCCTGCACGCCCTGGGCAGCGGCGACGCCGTGCGCCCCGAGGACATCAGCGAGCTGCGCTGGCACGCCGAAGACGGCCTGACCCTGGTGACCCGCGCGGGCCTGCCGATCCGGCTGGGCCGCCAGGGCTACGCCGCGCGGCTGTCGCGCCTGGAGCGGGCGGTCGCGGCCGGGGGCCTGCCCCTGGAGGCGCTCAAGGAGATCGACGCCGCCCTTCGGGACCGGGTGGTCGCTGTGCCCCTGAGCAAGCCCAAGGCGCGCAAGCAGGTGGCCGAGCGCATCAAGGCGCAGCCGGTCAAGCAGAACAGCCGGGCCCTGATGCTCCACCTCCAGCGGGTCTCGCTGGAAGACGACGTCGACCTGTTCGGGGGGGGGGCGCCATGAGCGACAAGCGCGTGGGTCCGTCGATCGTCGTCGGCCTGGACATCGGCACCACCAAGGTCGCCTGCGTGGTGGGCGAGCGGAACAGCTACGGCGGGATCGACATCGTCGGCATCGGCAGCCACCCCTCCACGGGCCTGCGCAAGGGCGTCGTCATCAACATCGACGACACCGTGCGCTCCATCCAGTCCGCCATCGAAGAGGCGGAGATGATGGCCGGCGTGCAGGTCACGCAGGTGTACGCGGGCATCGCCGGCGGCCACATCCGCAGCCTCAACAGCCAGGGCATGGTCCCGGTGAAGACCGGCCAGGTGGGGCAGGGGGACGTGGAGAAGGTCATGGAGACCGCCCAGGCCCTGGCCATCCCCATGGACCGGGAGGTGCTGCACGTCATCGCCCAGGAGTTCCTGGTGGA
>CALCXL010000835.1 GCA_937907595.1 uncultured Pseudomonadota bacterium | reverse complement strand
CGCTACGGCAACGTGCCCGACTGGCTCCGCGGCCCCGGAGACATCCTGCCCGCCGACGCCGAAGGCCCCGCGCCCGATCCGACGCCCGACCCCGCAGGGGACGCCGCGCCGTGAGTCGCAAACCGGTGGTGCGCCTCTGCCGGGGCTCGGACTGCACCCGCAGGGTCAAGTCCCAGGCCCGCCTGAAGGACCTCCTCGTGGGGCGCGTGCGCGTCTTGCCCGTGAAGTGCCAGAAGATCTGCGAGGGCCCGGTCATCGGCCTGGAGGTCGACGGCGAGATGGAGTGGTTCGAGAAGGTGCGCGGCCGCGAGGTCCGCGGCGCCGTCGAGCAGTTCCTGGACCAGGGCACCCTGGAGAAGCCCCTGCGCAAGCGGCGGGTCAAGAAGCGATCGGGGCAGCTGCGGTAGCTCAGCGCGCGCGCGGCATGACCCCACGGAAGAAGCCCCGGAAGCCGTCCGTGTTGTCCGACAGGGCGTCGTCGACGATCTTCCCCGTCTCCGGATCCCGGAGCACGACCTTCATGTTGCCGATCTGGCCCTGATCCGCCGTGACCACAACGCCCTCGTAGACGTCGGACTGCGGCAGCCAGAGGTCGACCTCGGCGTTGGACTCGCGCAGGTCCAGCTCGCCGTGCGCGCGCGCCGCCACCTTGTTGCCGTCAGCGTCCCGGGCGGGCACCACCTCCACGTCGTAGAGATCGGCGATGAGGGACGCCACCACCACCCCGTCCTCGGCCGTGGCCAGCTGGTAGGCGTAGTGGGGTGGCGACGTCATGCGCAGGTTCACGTGGCCCTGGGCGGGGTCGCCCTCGGCGTCGCGCACCACCACGCGGCCCAGGCGGGGCTCGGAGTAGACCAGGGCGACGTCATCGGGCGGCCCGGAGGAGGGCTCCACCGCGAAGTCGGCGGTGGCCAGGCCCAGGGTCTGTTCGGAGAAGAGGCCGGGGTGCGGGGGGAAGGACGTGGCCGTGTACAGGCCGGCGGGCAGGAGCAGCTCCCACTCGCCGTCGGTGTCGAACTCCGCGCGGAAGGTGCCGCCCTCGTACTCCACGGGGAAGCCGATGGGGGCGACGTCCCCCTCCAGCCGGATGCGTCCGCTCAGCAGGTTCCCCGATCCGTCCATCAGCGAGCCGCGCACAGGCAGCGTGGCGACGGGCGGCAGGTTCAGCCCCAACTCCAGGTTGGCGGCGGGGGGCAGGGGGCGGTTCCGGTTGGTGACGGGGGGGATCGGCACCAGCCCGTTCCAGGGGGTGGAGACGGTCAGATCGTAGAAGCCCTGGGGCAGGTCGAAGGCGAAGACGCCGCCCTCGCCCGAGGTGACGGCGATGCCCAGGGGGAGCTCCGGCTCGCCCGCGCGGTAGGCGGTCACCGTGGCGCCGGCCACGCCCAGGCCGTCGGAGCCCACCACCCGGCCGCGCATGGGCAGGGCCGGCGGCAGCGTCCAGGTCAGGGGCGCCGCGGGGGTGGCGGTGTTGATCTCGAGCTCCTCCTCCAGCAGCGCCGCGGTCGTGCCCACCAGGCAGCCGGGCGCCACCATCACGTCGTAGATGCCGGGCACCACGCCGTACCCCCAGTTTCCGGTGCTGTCCGAGCTGCGGCCCAGGTCCGACAGCACCCCCGCCGTGTCCAGGAACACGCAGACATCGGCCAGGGGCGTCGTCCCCCCGTGCTCGAAGACCTGCGCGCTCACCGACACCGGGCGGCGCATGGGCACGAACAGCAGGTTCTGGTCGCCGCCCCAGCTCACGACCCCGGAGTCCTGGCTGCGGCGGTCGGAGACGTTCGGCCCCGGATCCAGCAGCTCCGCCCGGATCGTGCGCGCTGGGATCTGCGGGAGCGGATCCTCCTGGCAGTCGGCCGCGCCCAGCAGCATCGGCGCCACCAGCAGAATCGGCCCGAAGCGGGACGGGAGCCGTCTCACGGCGTGGCCTCGATGCGGGCCAGGTCGTCGGCGTGGCTGGTGACGATCAGCTGCCAGCGGCTCGACCGGTTGGTTGTGCCCTGCCCCACCGCGATCTCCAGCTCCGCGCGGTAGGGCCGGGGGGACCAGGGCAGGTCGTCGGGAAAGACGTCCAGGCGCTCGACCCCGGTGGCGATGACGTAGTCGCGGACCGACGGCTCCCCGGGGATGCGCACGTGCCAGAGCACCGAGTCAGCGTTGCGCACGCGGCAGCTGAAGGAGGTCGCCGCCGCGCCGCGCCGCATGAGCACGGGCACGCGGGGGTCCTGGTGCGGGGTGCAGTGGCTGACCAGCTGGCTGTCGTCTTCGGCGAAGTCCTCCCCGGGCACGATCGTGTCCGCGAAGGGCCAATTGGGCAGCCAGATGCATCCCGCCATGAAGACGGGGAGCGCCACGGCGGTGGCCAGCAACAGGCGACGAATGGCGGGACCCTCCCAGACGCAGGACCGCGCGATCATAGCAACGGCGGGGAGGGGAGACGGGCCGTGAACTCCCCGGCGGCCGCCATCGCCCGCAATCCGGAGCGCAGGGGCGGGCTCAGCGGTGCCGGATCACCAGCTGGTTGCCGGGCAGCAGGTCCCCGTCCTCGATGCCGGTGTGCACCGACTCCAGGCGGATCACCTCGTCGCCGAGCTCGAAGGTGAAGGTGTAGTCGCGCTTCATCTCCTCCAACAGCACCGGCTCGCCCACCAGCCCGCGGTCCCGGCCGTCGATCTTCAGCCGGGTCCCGTCGGGGAAGCCGGAGAAGCGCACCGTCGCCGGCTTGAAATCCAGCCGCCGCTGGATCTCGTGGGGGTCGCCGCCGCTGAAGGGGGGCACGTTCTCCACGAAGGTGACCTCCTGCGTGTAGGGCGAGACCAGCCGGATCTCCCGCTTGCCGGCGGGCACCTCCAGGTAGCTCATGGGGGTCCACCCGCGGTCCTGTCCGTCGATGAAGACCTGCACCCGCGCGTCGTGAATCACCACGCGGAGCCGCGCGGCGCCGGTGTACTCGGGCTCGAGGACCGCCACGGGCTCGGGGCTGGGCTCGGCGACGGCCTCCTCCACCACCACCGGCGCGGGCGTGCGGCCCGGGGGCGGCTGGACCGGGCGCGACGGGGCGACGGCGGCCACCGGCCTGCCCTGGATCCCGGCCGGCGCGGGATCGTCGACGACCCGATCCCCGGGCGCGGGGGCCTCGGCCACCGGCACGGCCAGCATGGGCACCGGGGC
>CALCXL010000834.1 GCA_937907595.1 uncultured Pseudomonadota bacterium | reverse complement strand
GGTCACCCGTCCGTTCAACGCGTAGATCAGGTCGTTCATGCCGTCGCCGGTGACGGCGCTGCCCACGAAGACCTCGTGACCGGCGGCGGCGAACAGGGCGCGGGCCTCGGCCACCGCCTCCTCGTCGACGAGGTCGCTCTTGCTGAGCAGGACCAACTGGGGACGCGTTGCCAACTCGGAGTCGTAGCGCGCGAGCTCGTGGTTGATCTTGGCAAAGCGATCCAGCACCTCACCGTGCGTGTCCGCCTCCACCGGGTCCAGGGAGACGAGGTGCAGCAGCACCGTGCAGCGCTCCACGTGACGCAGGAACTGATGGCCCAGGCCGGTGCCGTCGGCCGCGCCCTCGATGAGCCCGGGGATGTCCGCCACCACGAAGGTCTGGTAGGTCCCGGGCACCGAGACCACGCCCAGGCTGGGCTCCAGCGTGGTGAAGGGGTACGCCGCCACCCGCGGGCGCGCGGCGCTCAAGCGGGAGATGAGGGTGGACTTGCCAGCGTTGGGGAAGCCCAGCAGGCCGACGTCCGCCAGCAGCTTTAGCTCCAGGTGCAGCATCCGCCGCTCCCCGGCCCCGCCCGGCTCGGCCTGGACCGGCGCGCGGTTCTGGGACGACTTGAAGTGCACGTTGCCGCGTCCGCCCGCGCCGCCCTTGAGCACGACCGCCCGATCGCCCGCCTCAACGAGCTCCGCCACCAGGTTGCCGTCGCCGTCCTGGATCAGGGTGCCCGGCGGCACCGTGATCACGCGGTCCTGACCGGCCCGACCGTTCCGCTGGTTGAGCCCGCCGTCGCCGCCACGCTTGGCCTTGATGATCGGGGTGAACCGCAGGTTGTGCAGGGTGTTCAGCGCGGCGTCGGCTTCGAACACGACGTCGCCGCCGCGGCCGCCGTCGCCGCCGTTCGGCCCGCCGCGGGGCACGAACTTCTCTCTCCGAAACGACGCGCGTCCGTCGCCGCCCGCCCCGGAGGACGCGTCGACGCGGACTTCGTCAATGAATCGGGTGCCGCCGCGATCAGCCATCAGACTACCGCGCCGCGGCGGCCCAGCCTCAGAGCGTTCAGGCCTCGGCCGTCTGCACGCTGACGGTCTTGCGACCGTAGCGGTCGTGGCCGAACTTGACCGAACCATCGGTCAGCGCGAAGAGGGTGTAATCACCGCCCACGCCGACGTTCGTGCCGGGGTGGAACGTCGTTCCACGCTGGCGGATGAGGATGTTTCCGGCGATCACGATCTGGCCGTCGTACTTCTTGACGCCCAGGCGCTTGCCAATGGAATCGCGGCCGTTCCGTGTGGAACCCTGCCCCTTCTTATGAGCCATCTCGGTGCTCCTTCAGCCGTTGATCTGGCTGATCTTGACGCTGGTCGTCTTGCTGCGGAATCCGCGAAGTGTCTGGCTGTTCGCGTGACGACGACGCTTCTTGAAGATGAGGAGCTTCGGGCCACGGCCCTGACCGGTGATCTCACCGAGCACCGTGGCGCCGCTCACGTTCGGGGCGCCGATGGTCGCGGCGTCGCCGCCCGTCATCAGGACCTCTTCGAACGTGATCTTCGCACCCACGGGGGCGTCGATGTGGTCGACAGTGATGGTGTCGCCCTCGGACACCTTGAATTGACGGCCCTGGGCCTTGATGACGGCGTACATCGTCGCGATCTCCATGGGGATCCGGGCGCTGCCCCGGAGCGGAGGCGCATTTTATGGACCGGGGGGCTCACGTCAAGCCTTCGATCCAGATTGGCGCCGTCGGCCGCGGGTCCCGTCCACAATCGACTGGATCGCCGCGCTCCGAATGAGGCATGGTCGCCCCCGCGAAAGGATCCGTCCATGTTGCAGCGCCTGTTTCTCCTGCTGATCGCCCTGGGCCTCTGTGCCTGCACCGTCCGCCCCCGAGGCGGCGGGAGCGACGACGACGACGCATCGGACGACGACGACTCAGCCCGGGACGACGACGACGCGGCCGACGACGACGACGCGGCCGACGACGACGACGCGGCCGACGACGACGACGCAGTGGACGACGACGACGCCACCCCACCCTTCGACCTGGGGTGCGCGGTGCCGACCACCATCGACGACTCGATCTTCGCGATCCAGAACGGCGACACGTCCGGCCTGGTGGTCCTGGAGGGCGTCGTGGTGGTGCACGTCCGGGACAACGGGATGTTCGTGCAGGAGCCGGCTGCCGGGGCCTGCAGCGGCCTGTGGGTCTACACGGGCGCCGCCCCGGACGCGGCGGTGGGCGAGTCCTGGGACATCGAAGGCATGGTCGGCGACTACCTGGGCTTCACGGAGGTGGACGCCAGCAAGGGCAGCTACACCTTCACCGGCGCCACCCCCGGCCCCCCTCCCCCCTCGCCCGTGAGCCTGGGCTGGCTCCAGCCGGACGTGGCCGAGCCCTGGGAGGGCGTGGTCGTCAGCGTGCAGGGCGTGCAGGTCTCCTCGATCCCCACCGAGGCGTCCTTCTGGGAGTGGGAGGTCACCGACGGCTCGGCCGCCGTGGTCGTGGACGACTTCCTGTTCGACGTCACCACCGTCCGCACCCCTGAGGAGGGCGACGCGGTCGTCAGCCTGATCGGGATCGTCAACTACTCCTTCGAGGCCTACAAGATCGCACCGCGCCGCCCCACCGACGTGACGATCGTGGCGCAGTGAGCGGGCCGATCAGGGCTTGAGCAGCCGCCCCTGCTGCGCGCGCAGCTCGAAGTTCAGCTCCTCGGTGTTCATGGAGGCGTAGCGCTCCGGCAGCAGGCGGCGCGAGCTGCACTCGAAGACCGCCAGCAGCTCCATGTACCGCAGCATGGCCATGTCCCGGCTGGGGATGAAGTCGTCCAGCGCGGCCTGCACGTCGACGTCCGTGACTTGATCGCTGCCGCGGTCCTCCGCCCAGTTGATCGACTGCAGCAGGATCGCCTCGATCTCCGCGCCGGTCATGCCCACCATCGTCTCCGACAGCTGCGCGTAGTCGCTGACCCGGTGCTTGATCTTGTTCTTGCGGAACAGGGCCTTCGTGATCGCCACCCGCTCCTCCTCCGTCTGGGGGGGGAAGAAGGGCAGCTTGAGGTCGAAGCGTCCGGGCCGCTTCATGTCCGCGTCCAGCTTGTCCGGCCGGTTGGTCATCATCACGAAGAGGATGGACCCGCGGTGGCTGGTGTCCGACATGAACTCCTTGAGCCGCGCCATGACCCGCGAGTCCACGCCGCCGTCGCCGCTGTTGTCGGT
>CALCXL010000833.1 GCA_937907595.1 uncultured Pseudomonadota bacterium | reverse complement strand
CACGGAGGCGCGCGACCGGAGAACTGGGGTTTACACGGACTTAGAGACACACCCTTGACGTCCTGCGTGGTGACGATGCGGGCGTCCAGGCTGTGCTGCATGCACCACCTCCACCAGGTCTCGTCCGCCTCCCCGATCGCCTCACCCGAGTACAGCCCCGCCTGCAGGCAGACGCTCTCTCCCCAGGCCCCCACCAGGCCCGTCCCCGTCCGGCCGTAGAACACGGGCCTTCGCTGCTCGATGGGAAGGGCCGGCCCGCCGACGGAGACCGGTGGGTTGAACGCGACGCCCTCGCCGTCCCGCTTCTGGAAGCGGACGGTCCAGCCCTCGCCTTCGGACTCCACGTAGTCCGCCCGAGCGTCCCCGTTGAGGTCGAGAAGAGCCGCGGTGGTCTCGCCGCCCCAAGCGAATGTGTAATCGGGCGCGAACTCCTCGGCGATGGGGTTGTTCGCCTCGTTCGCGCCGTCGTCCCGGCCGAAGGCGAAGGACCGGCCGTGGCCCAGGTCCTCGAGCGACACCTCGCTGATCGCTCCCCGGAGCCCCACTCCGTCCACGTCGTAGGTGAACGAGACGCGGGGCTCCAGCTCGGTCGGTGGCGCGGACGGGTCCGCGTAGCCCAGCTCGAGGATGCTCCTGAGCAGGACCGCGCCGCCGTCCTGCGCGCTCTCGATCACGTAGTCCCGGAAAGGCCAGCAGGCGGGCAGGCCATCGGGAGCACCCCCGGGTCGCAGGGTCCACTCGAGGTCTGACAACGCGCGCGGGGCGCCCTGCCCCTCCCGCCGCGCGGCGTCCCCCCGCTCTCCATCGCGCTTCTGGGGCGCCTTCTCGCCGAGTTCCGGCTGCGAACAACGCACCCGGTGCTCGCCGTCCGCCCCGACCACGTCGATGCAGATGGGGCCGGGCCCCAGATGGTCCCCTGTCGAGTCGTGGGGCGGAGGATCAGGCACGGCCTGGAGGCGAGGGCCCAGGCGGCCCACCCGGACCCAGCGGAGCACCCGGTCGAACTCCTCCAGGCCGCCGAAGGCACCGGAGGTCCGGAGGTGTTCGCGCTCGCGGTAGTGGAAGTCGGTACACAGGATCCCGGACTGCGCGACGTCGTCGTTGTCGACGCCCCCGGCCACGACCCGCAGCAGCCGCCCCTGCTCGTCGTAGAGGTACTCGAGTTCGTTGCCCTGGGCGTCGAATCGGCGGGAGGCCCGCCATCGCGCCGTGGGACCGGCGGGTCCGGGCGCGTCGGCGGGCCCCAGCAGCACCACGGCGCCATCGGCGGTCCGGACACGCCAACGGTCGTCGCCAGGGTGGTAGTGGACCTCGACCGCTCCCGCACGCTGGGTCGTGAGGTGCACCGCGCTCCAGGCATTGGGGTGAGCGGCGAGCTTGATCTGCAGGACGCCGGAGACGGGCCCCGACAGCTGGAACCGGCCGGGAGTCCGGCGGTCGCGTTGGATCTCCGGCACGCCGCCGATCCGCCAGCCGCGCGGCGCCTCCCGATCGGGCGCGGTCGCCCGGCTGCTGTAGGTCAGCGACAAACCCGGCGGCAGGCGCGCTGGAGGGCTGTGGACGGGAAACGAATAGACGCCCGCGCCCACATCGGTGCTGCCGACCTGATGCGCGAGCGAGTCGACGTCGGCGCGCAGGGAGTCGGTGAGCGACGCCGCTGCCGTGGGGGCGGGGGACGGCGGCACCCCCTGGGCGACTGCGGGGACGAGGAGACCGAAGAGGAAGAGTTGGGGCGTGCGCATGGCCCCAAGGACGAGAGGATCCGGCGGGGCGGGCCAGATTTCTGGCGGGGCGGGCGGCCCGGCGGGGCCGCAAGCACGTCAACACCGCGCGCATCTTCCTGGGCCAGCTGGAGGAGCGCTTCCCCGACGCGGTGGGGCCGGTGCTGGAGCGGATGATGCTGCCGGAGGGGTGAGCGGGGGGCTTGTGGCCCCGCCCGGCCGCGCTGACCCCCCGCTTCCCGGGGCGCGGTCGATCCCTGGGGGAATTACACTCTCCCCCTCATCGGAGACCCCCCATGCGCTTTCTGCTCGCCCTGCTGCTCCTGCTTCCCTCCTCCGCCTTCGCCGGCGACTCCATGACCGAGGCGCTGGCCGACGCGACCACCATCCTCCGTGAGTTGGGGCCGTCGGTGCCGGCCAAGGTCAAGAAGCGCGCCGACTGCGTCTCCGTGTTCCACATGGGCAGCGGCGGCTTCATCTTCGGGGGCAGCGGCGGCACCGGCTTCATCTCCTGCAAGACGAAAGCGGGCACCTGGTCCGCGCCGGTGGTGCTCGACATCGGCGGGCCCAGCGTGGGCGCGCAGGTGGGCGGCAGCAAGATGGAGCTGGTGATGGTCTACACCGGGGTCGACGACATCGACGCCGTCGTCACCACCACCCCCGTGTTCGCGGTCAGCGCCAGCGCCACCGCCGGCGACAAGAGCGCCGACATCTCCATCGGCGGCAACCCCGATCTGGACGCCACGGTGGTCACGGTCTACCGCTCGGCCGGCCTGCGCGCCGCCGCGGTCGCCGACGGCCTGGCCGTGGCCCCGGACAAGGAGAAGACCGCCGACCTGCACGGCAAGTCCGTCCGCCTGCACGACGCCCTGGTGGCCGGCACCGTGCCCGTGCCCGAGCGGGCGAAGGCCCTGCACGCCGCCGTTGTGGCCTGGGCGAAGTAGGAGGCTCCGCTACCGCGGATCGCGCGGGCGCAGCAGGTCCGCCAGCCGCCAGGAGCCCTGCAGCGCCTCCAGCCAGGTGGCGCCTTCGCCCTCCAGCAGCGCGCAGTTGGCCGTCGTCATCTCCACCAGCGTGCTGGCCAGGCGGCCGGCGGCGTCGGACCAGCCGGGGTTGTGGCCCAGGGCCAGCACGGTGCCCCAGTCTTCGCTCCAGCCGAGGGACGAGGCCTGCAGGGCCGGCAGACCGGCGTGGTAGAGCTCGCGCTGGAAGGTGACGTCGATGTCGCCGCCGAACACCGGCTCCATGCCCGCCCAGGTCTCCCGGGTGCGTTGCGCATCCGAGCTGATGACCTGGTCGGGCACCCACTCCAGGGCGACCAGCTCCTGGGCCATGGCGGGGGCGTCGCGCCGACCGCGGGGGGTGAGGGGCCGCGCGTGGTCGGAGTCGACCCCCGCGTCCCAGGACGACTTCGCGTGCCGCATGAGAATCAATCGCCGCTGCATGGTCACCCCGTCCTCCGTTGACCCCGCCGATGTTGCTCCGTCTGCGCGCAGATGGAAACCCGCACCGGCGGGATCGGTGTGGGATCAGGCCGGGGAGCGGCGCAGGTCGCGGGCGGTGGCGAAGATGGCACCCAGGCCCACCAGGGTGGCCGCGGTGCCGGCCAGGAAGCCCAGGATGGGGATGCTCGTGACCACCAACAGGACCCCCAGGCCCGCAGCCAGGGCCAGGTAGGGGTTGGGGCTCTCCTGACCCGCCTTGCGCAGCAGGAGATCGCCCAGCGCCGTCGCGGCCACCACGCGGCCGGTCCAGCAGCCGATCCAGAGCAGCACCAGCAGCAGCAGGGAGACAGGGATCGGGACCACGAACATCGCCAGCGCGCCGGCCACCGCGGGCACCACCAGCGCCACCGCGAAGCCCAGGCCCAGGCGGTGGGCCGTCTCGTCCCGGGCGCCGTCCGTGGCGCGGCTCAGCAGGGGGCCCACGCCCCAGAGCATCAGGGCGCCCAGCACCATCGATGCCAGCGTCCCCCACACCGCGAAGAAGGTCCCCGCGCCGTCGCCGCTGTGCTCGTCGGTGACCTTGGGCTCGGACTGCTCGAACTCGAGGCCGCCGCCGATCTGCGCGCCCTCGGCGATCTGCGCCACGGCGCTGGAGACGTAGCTCAGCTGGCCGCCCACCCGGGCGGTCGGGCCCAGCGTCAGGGCGCCCACCTCCGCGTCGACGTCGCCCGCCACGGTCCCGTTGATCACCAGCTCCCCCGCGCCCGCCTGCAGGTCGCGGCCCACCTGGCCGTCCAGGGTGATCTTGCCCACCCCACCCAACAACCTGCCGCCGATCTGCGCGCCCTCGGCCACGATCAGCTCGCCCGCGCTGACGTACAGGTCCCCGCCGACGGTGCCGGTGATCATCACCAGGCCCGCCGCCGCGAACACGTCCTTCGCCACGTGCCCGCTGACCAGGACCTCGCCGGCCGCCGCGAAGAGGTGGTCGCCGACGTAGCCCTTGAGCTCGACCTTCTCGCCGGCCACGAACACATCGTCGTAGCGCTCGCTCAGCGTGACGCGGTCGTTGGCGACGGCCTTGTTTCCTTCGACGACCAGGTCCTCCAGGGCGCGCCCCGCGAAGTCGATGGGCACCACCAGCGGGGCCAGCCGCAGGGGGACCCGAGGCGGCGTGGGGCTCGCCAGGCCCAGCGGGCGGGCCGGTGGGGTGGGGGCGGCGGGGGCCAGCAGGGCGTCCCATTCGGCGTCGTCGAGGGAGGGCTCCGTGGCGCTGGCCGCGGCCGGCAGCAGGAGGGAGAGGGCGACCGTCCAGACGAGGACGGAGGTGAAGATCAAGCGGTCCATGAGGTTGTCCATGTTCTCAGTCCCTTCAGGCGACCGAAGGGGTGGGGGGCAGCGGCGGGCGGGGCGTCAAGCGGTTCATGGCAGGCTCCAGGGTTCGTCGCGGCTCGTTGCCGCACCCAGAAGCTAGAGGGCGCGAACACCACCCTCACGCCCTGCCCGCCCACCGGCGCCCAGGACCAGCGAACGGTCGAGCGGCGCCGGCGAACGGTCGCCGACCGCTGGGGTCGGGTGGACGGTCTGCGGGCGCGTTCCGGGACCCCGCAGGCACCACCGCAGCCACCACACAGCGGCGCTGTCCCCCGGTCACCACCCCAACAGCTCCCGCAGCACCTTCACCCGCCGCCGCGCCACCCGCACCGTCTTGTCCACGGGGTCCTCGAGGCTGGCCAACCAGACGCCTGCCCCCAGGGGCTCCAGGTGCTTGACCCAGCGCAGCTGGACGATGGCCGACCGGCTGACCTGCACGAAGGCGGGGCCCGGCAGACGCTCCTCCAGCTCGGCCAGGGTGCCGTTGAGGCGGAAGCGGCCCTCGGGGGTCCAGGCGAAGGCGATGGTGTCCTCGATCTCCACGCAGGCGACGTCGTGCAGATCCAGGTTGAGCACCCGGCCGCCCCGGTGCGCCGCCAGCCGACCCGAGCCGGGCGCCGGGGAATTGGGGGGCGACGGGGCGGGGGGCGCGACGGCATCGGGGGAGGCGGCCCACAGACGGGACCGGGCGCGCTTGAGGGCGCGGGCCAGGGTGACGTCCTCGATGGGCTTGAGCAGGTAGTCCAGCCCCTCCAGGACGAAGGCCTGCACCGCGTGCTCCTCGTGCGCGGTGGTGAAGACGGCGAGGGGGGCCAGGGCCTCGGGCAGCGTCTGGCGGATGCGCTCCAGGGCCTCCAGGCCGGTGCCGTCGGGCATGTCGACGTCCAGGAACAGCAGGTTGGGCCGCAGGGTCAGGCAGGCGGCCACGGCCTCGTTGCCGCTGGATGCCTCGCCGAGCACCTCCACGTCGGGGTGAGCGGCCAGCAGGCGCTGCAGCCGGCTGCGGGCGCGGGGTTCGTCGTCGACCACCAGGGCACGGATCATCGGGGGACCTCCAGGCGCAGGCGGCAGCCCTGCTCGGTGTCTTCGGCCACGACCCGCCCGGCGCCGCGGTAGATCAGGGCCAGGCGCTGCTGCACGTTGGCCAGGCCTCCCCCCGCGCCGCCGGTGCCCCGCTCGCCGCGGGGGCCGCCGAGGGGCAGCAGGGGGGCCTCCAGGCTCAAGCGCACGTCCTCGGGGAGGCCCGGGCCGTTGTCCTCCACCCAGATGCGCAGCAGATCGCCCTGCAGCTCGGCGTCGACGGAGACCACGGCGGTTCCGGCGCGGGTCGACGCGGCGTACTTGATCGCGTTCTCCACCAGGGGCTGCAGGGTCAGGCCGGGGATCGACAGCTCCAGCAGGTCGTCGGCCACGTCGATCTCCACGATCAGCCGATCGCCCAACCGCGCCTGCTCGATGCGCAGGTAGCGCTCGATCGCCTCCAGCTCCTGGCCCAGGGGCACCGTGCTGTCCGCCGACGACTTCAGCGTGTAGCGCAGCAGCCAGGCCAGGTCCGTCACCAGCCGCTCGGTGGCCTCCGCGTCCTCGTGGGCGAGCTCCGCCAGGACGTTCAAGGCGTTGAAGAGGAAGTGCGGGTTGATCTGGGCGGTGAGGGCACGAAGGCGGGCCTGCAGGGCGGCCTCCCGCAGGGCTGCGAGGCCCGCCTCCCGGTCCTCGATCTCCTTCGCCATGCGCCCGTGCGTGTACACCAATGAGACCAGGCCGGCACCGAGCAGGATCGAGCCGCCCCCAAGCATCGCCTGCTCCTGCCACTTGAGGATCCAGTAGGGCAGCGAGTGGCTCAGCATCGTCGACCAGCAGGCCAGCAGCAGGCCCAGGGCCCCGCCCATGGCGTCGAGGATGCGCAGCAGGAAGGGCGGGAAGGGCAGCACGCCCCGGCGCACGATCCCGCGGCCGATCAGGGGCCCGCCCAGCCCCGCCAGCAGCGCCGAGTCCAGGGCCCACTCGCCGTGGACCCAGCGCAGGATCAATGCGGCCGCCAGCACGCCGGCCGGCAGGAGGAGGGCTTCGGAGAGGATCCGCGAGAGCTTCATGGGGAGCCGATGGAGCCTATCAGGCCGCCCGCTCGAGGCCTTCGCCCGGTGAGCCGCTCCCCGCCCCCGCTCAGCTCGGACCGTCGGCGTGGCCCCACAGAAAGGTGCCCGTGAGGTCCAGGCGGCTGGGCATCTCCCGGTCCTCCATGGCGGTGACGGCGAAGCCCGCGGCCCGGATGCGGGAGCCCGTGGGGCGGTCCAGGCAGCAGCCGCCGGCGAAGCGCTTCCACAGCGGGGTGGCGGCGCGCTGGATGGCGTGGCGGAGGGGCTGGCCCTCGGCGGCGACGTGCTCCAGGAAGAGGAAGCGGCCGCCGGGCTTGAGCACCCGCCGGAGCTCGGCCAGGGACGCGTCGACGTCGGCGACCGTGCAGAGCACCAGGGTGGAGACGACGACGTCCTGGCTGGCGTCCTCCACCGGCAGGCGCTCGCCCGGGGCCGAGGAGACGACGATGGGGTAGGGCGGGTCCGCGGGCAGCTTGGCGCGAAGCTGGGCGGCCATGCCCTCGTCGGGCTCGCAGAGGGTCAGCTGCTCCAGGGTGGCGGGGTAGTGGATGAGGTTGGCGCCCGTGCCCGCGCCGATCTCCAGCACGCTGCCCCGCGCCTCGGCCAGGAGCTCGGTGCGCCAGCGGCCCAGCCGCCCGGCTTCGGCCGAGCTGAGCAGGCGGTCGTACCACGGCGCCAGCCACCAGCTCACTCGGCCATCCTCCCGCTCAAGTCGGCGTGGAAGGCGCGGCCGAGCAGGGGCTCCAGCCGGACGGCCGGCATGGGCTTCGCGAGCAGGAAGCCCTGCACTGAGTGGCAGCCCAGGGCCCTCACCACGCGGAACTGGTCGGCGCGCTCCACGCCCTCGGCCACCACCCGCATGCCCATGGCGCGGCCCAATCGCACGACGCCGTCCAGGATCGCCATGCCCCGGCGGTCCTCGGGCAAGCCGGCGACGAAGCTGCGGTCGATCTTCAGGACGTCGAGGCGGTGGCTGCGCAGGGCCGACAGCGACGAGTAGCCGGTGCCGAAGTCGTCCATCGCGAAGGCCACGCCGCGCTTGCGCAGGGCGCCGATGGTGGCCATCACCGCCGCCGAGTCGTCCAGCACCGCGTTCTCCGTGATCTCCAGCACCAGGCGATCCGGCGGCAGCCCCGTCTCCTCCAGCAGGGCCACGACCTGGCCCACCAGGGCCGGCGTCAGCTGCTTGGGGCTCAGGTTGACGGCCAGCCGCACCGCGCCGCGCTCCCCCAGGTCCCGAGCCCAGGCGGCGGCCTGATGCACGGCGTGATCGAGCACCCAGCGGCCCAGCTGGTCGATGACGCCCGCCTCCTCCGCCGCCGTCAGGAAGGACGCCGGGGGCAGCAGGCCCAGCTCGGGGTGCTGCCAGCGCACCAGCGCCTCCACGCTGGAGACGACCAGGGACTCCACGTCGACGATCGGCTGGTAATGCACGCGCAGCTCGCCGCCGTCCAGGGCCTGACGGAGCTCGTGCTCCAGGGTCAGGCGGGCCACCGACTCGTCGTGCATGGCCTGGTCGAAGATGGCCATGGACGCCGCCTTCTCGGCCTTGGCGCGGTACATGGCCACGTCCGCGTCCCGCAGCAACGTGTCGGCGCCCGCCCCGCCGGGCTCGCTGATCGCCAGACCGATGCTCGCCCGGGGCACCACCCGGCGGCCCTCGATGCTGATGGGCTCCTTCAGGCTGTCCCGCACCCGCTCGGCGACGCGCAGGGCGTCCGTCGGCTCCAGCACCGGCTCCAGCAGCAGAGCGAACTCGTCCCCGCTGAGGCGCGACGGGGTGTCCAGCTCCCGCACGCAGGCGCGCAGGCGGCGCCCCACGTCCACCAGGAGCTCGTCGCCGGCCTGGTGGCCCAGGCTGTCGTTGACCAGCTTGAAGTCGTCCAGATCGATGAACAGCACGCCCCCGCGGTGGCCGGCCCGGGCCGCGCGGCGGGCGGCCTGCTCCAGGCGCTCCTGGAAGAGCACGCGGTTGGGCAGCCCGGTCAGGGGGTCGTGCCGGGCGTCGTGGCGCAGGCGCTCCTGGGCGCTGGCCAGGGCCGTGATCTCCTCGAAGGCCAGCACCGCGCGCGGCGGCGACCAGCCCGGCAGGGGGACGGTCCGCCCGTCGAAGATCCGCTGGCCGTCGGCGTCGGGCAAGCGAAGTTGGAACTGCGCCTGGGGGGTGTAGCCCGCGAGCACCTCCCGGATGCGGCGGGCGGGCCCCTCGGCGAACTCGGCCCCCACCAGGCGCTCGGCCTCGCTCAGCCAGTGTTGGCTGGAGCCGCCGAACAGCGGCCCGGGGTCCGCCTGCCAGGCCAGGTTGGTGGCGATGAGGTGGCCCTCGTGGTCCAGGATGCCCACCCGGGACGGCAAGGCGTCCACGGTCGCCTGCAGGAAGCGCTCGGAGTCCCGCAGGTCCTGGGCCTCGTCCCGGGCCGCGCGCTCGCGCAGGCGGGCCAGGTGGACGTCCTGCACGGCGGAGGTCAGGTACTCCACAAGCCGGTCCTCGCGGAACACCGTCAGGTCCACGACCGGGACCTCCCAGGGCGCCTTCTTGGTGCCCAGGCGGTGGATGCGATCGATGAGCACGCCGGCGTCCCAGGGCCGGGCCACGAAGGCGTCGGCGCCCGCGAACAGCCCCTCGGAGATGTTGGAGGGTCCGTCCAGTGACGTCATCAGCAGGACCGGCAGGTCGGCTCCCCAGGGCTGTTGGCGGATCGCTCGGCAGAGAGCGGGGGCGTGGTCGCCCGACACGATCACCAGGTCGAAGCGCTCGGCGGACAGGGTGGCCAGGGCCTGGGCCGCGTCGAAGCACAGCGACACGTTGGCGTTCTCCGCCTTGAGGACCCGCGCCAGCGCCTCCGCCTCGGCCGGCTGACTCTCAACCACCAACGCCCGCATCGTCCGCGATCCCGTGTGCACACCGGCTCATGCCGATCGGAGAAGAACCTGGGCGCAGTCTACGGCCGCCGGCCCGGGGGCGCGACGGGGGGAGCGGGGTGCCGAGCGCGCGGGGTCCGCCCCGCCACCGATCGGGCACACTGGCCGCCGCAACCACCTGGAGCCGCTCGCCGTGACCCCCGACGCCCCCGCGCCCATGGAGCTTCGACGCCTGACCCTGCCCCCGTCCGAGGGCGTGGCCGGGGGCGACGTGGCCTACGTCGACGTGGGCGAGGGCCCCACCGTGGTGCTGGTGCACGGCTACCCCGGCCGCCCGTCGGACTACCGCTGGCTGGTCCCCGCCCTGCCGGGGCTTCGCGTGATCGCCCCTGCCCTGCCCGGCCTGGACCAGACCCCCCTGGAGACCTGCGCTGCCGCCACCATCACCGGGCGGGGCCGCTTCCTGGCCGCCTTCCTGGACGCGCTCGACCTGCGCGGCGTGCTGGTGGGCCACTCCATGGGCGCCGGCCTCTGCGCTGTGGCCGCCGTCCTGCGCCCCGACCGCGTCACCGCCTTGGCCCTGGTCGCCCCCCTGGGCCTGCGCCCCCACCGGGCTTTTCGTCGCAGCGCGCCCGGCTTCAGCAAGCGCCTGCTGGATCGGCCGTCCATGCGCTTCTGGACGATCCCCCTGCTGCGCGCGGTCTTCGTGTCCATGGGCTTCCCCCGGGGCCTGTCCGAGGGCGCGATGGTGCACACCCTGGACTGCGCCGCCGCCATGGACTTTGCCGACCTCCGGGTCCACTACGAGCAGGTCGCGGTGCCCTGCCTGGTGGCCAGCGCCGACGACGATCCGCTGATCGAGCCGGCGATCCCCCAGGAGCTGGGCCTCGCCCTGCCCGACGGCCCCCGGCTGCGCTGGGACACGGGAGGGCACGGCGTCGTCAAGACCAGGGCCGTGGAGCTGGCGGCCGCCCTCAGCGAGTTCGCGCGGCGCTGATCGCGTCGCAGGACCGGTGTGCACTTTGGCACAACCCCACCGGGGCCCTCCGACGATCGGTGTGTCTTTGCACACAGGCCGGCGGGCCCTACGCTGCGATGCCCCTGCCCCATCTCCCTGCGCGAACGTCGATCCCGGGGCGGTGACGTCGGATCGCACCGGCGATCGCGATCAATCGCCACCTTGGTCCGTTATTTGCTGCGTGCCCGGGCACCCACCTGGAGACTCGTGCCATGACTGACCCGAAGAAGACCGACTCCCCCGACGCTGAGCAGCCCTCCGAGCACGTCCAGCGATCCCGCCGCAACTTCCTGCTCCGCGCTGGCGCGGCCGTCGGCAGCTCCGCCGTGGCCTGGAACCTGGCCGGCTGCGACGATGGGGGTGGCTCCGCCGCGCCCGCCGGGACCCCCCAAACCGTCATCGAGCACGGCCCCACCCACGTGGCCCCGGGCCAGATGGACTCCTACTACGGCTTCTGGTCGGGCGGCCAGTCCGGCGAAGTCCGGATCATGGGCATCCCCTCCATGCGCGAGCTCAAGCGCATCCCCGTCTTCAACCGCGAGAGCGCGACGGGCTGGGGCGCCACCGACTTCAGCAAGAAGCTGCTGGGCGGCCGCTCCGCGGGTGACACCCACCACGTGCACCTGTCCTACACCGACGGCACCTACGACGGCCGCTACGTCTACGTGAACGACAAGCTCACGGCCCGCCTGGCGCGCATCCGCATCGCCACGATGGAGGTGGACAAGATCGTCGAGATCCCGAACTCCCAGGGCACCCACGGCATCTTCCCGCAGCGGCACAAGACCGGCCTGGTGATGTGCAACTCGGAGTTCCGCACGCCGCAGCCGAACGACGGCCGCGACATGGACGACCCGTCGAAGTACGCCGCCCTGCACACCGCCATCGACGGCGAGACCATGGAGGCCAAGTGGCAGGTGATGATCGAGGGCAACCTCGACC
>CALCXL010000832.1 GCA_937907595.1 uncultured Pseudomonadota bacterium | reverse complement strand
GGACCCGGTCTTTCCCCTGGAGATCGGCGAGCGCCTGCTGGCGCGCCTGGGTGACGTCGGCCGCCTGCACGTGATCCCCCGGGCGAAGCACGCGCCCAACCTGGAGCACGCCGCCGAGTTCAACCGGGTGCTCCGCTCCTTCCTGCTCGACGACTGAGCAGAACATGGTCACAACAGTGACCACCCAGTAAATGACCCCAGGTCAGCGTCTCCGAAAACCCTCAGTACGGCCCATATGGGCCCATCCAGCCACTGAATGAGGGTTCAGTCGATCCGCCGTGTTGTTTGATCGTGGCGGCTGTTGTCTTTCGAATCTGCGGGCGCAGGGTGCCCCCGACTTCGGACCCCGCGGGGCGACGGCGCGAACGAGCGCCCCACCCCGCGAGCCCAGGTCGAGCCCCCGTTCCCGCCCCGAAAGGCAGGCCCGTCATGCGCGCATCCCTCCTCCTGGTCCTCCCCCTCCTCGCCGGCTGCTACTCCGCCCAGCAGTGGGACGACGCCCTGGGCGTCGACGCCATCGACACCGCGGACACGCTGAGCAACGACAGCTACCGCCAGCAGTGGACCGACCGGGACGACCCGCGGCTCTTCAGCGAGGACCTGGACTACCGCCTGGCCGAGCTCCCCCAGAACGGCGAGGCCGCGGACATCCCCTGGGCCGCCTCCTACTGGCCGGTCTACGAGGACAGCATCAACCACCGCTGGGCCGGCGCATCCACCCAGTCCCCGGCCGCCAAGTACGGCGCGGCCTTCGACGTGGCCGACATCGAGGACAAGGTCAGCGCCTCCAACGGCGTCGACAAGCACTCCAGCCGCACCGCCTGCAGCACGGACGACCAGTGCAGCGACGACCTGGGCGAGGCCTGCGCCAAGCGCGAAGGCGCCGAGTCGGGCTTCTGCATCCCCACCTGGTGGGGCATCTGCCACGCCTGGGCCCCCGCCGCCATCGAGGAGCCCGAGCCCATCCACCCCGTGACGCGCAACGGAGTGACCTTCGAGGTCAACGACATCAAGGCGCTGCTGACCATCTCCTGGGACGCCAGCAACAGCAAGTTCGTCTCCCTGCGCTGCGACGAGGACGACGACGACGTGGTCTACGACGGCTACCAGCGCCCCACCGGCTCCGACGCCGCCTGCGCCGACACGAACCCGGGCACCTACCACGTGCTGCTGACCAACTACCTGGGCAAGAACGGCCTCTCCTTCGTGGAGGACCGGACCTGGGACGACGAGGTCTGGAACCAGCCCCTGCGCGGCTACCGCATCACCCAGCAGACGGCCGTGACCGCCGCTGAGGCCAACGCGCTGGTGGGCGTGGTGGACGGCGACTCCGCCCAGGAGACGGTGGAGCCGGTGGTGGTCGAGGCCTCGGGCACCGTCGCCCGGGACGCCTGGCACCACGCCCCCGCCGTCGACGTGCCCGCCGGCCGCAAGCTGGTGGTGACCATGAGCGGCACGGCCGACGCCGACCTCTACGTTCGGCTGGGCGCCCAGGCCACGGACACCAAGTGGAGCTGCCGGCCCTACCAGAACGGCAGCCAGGAGGCCTGTTCGATGGACGTCGGCAGCGCCGGCGCCCAGGCCTTCGTCTCCATCAAGGGCTACGCGGCCTCCTCCGACTTCAGCCTGAAGACCGAGGTGCTCGCCGCCGACGCCGCCCCGGAGGCCTACGCCTTCAACGCCGAGGCCGCCGCGCTCTTCCACGTCAAGCTGGAGGTGGACTACATCACCGAGGCCGCGTCGTCCCTCAACGGCAACCTCAAGGACCGCATCGACGACTTCACCCGCACCGACCGCTACGAGTACGTGCTCGAGGTCGACGCCGACGGCAAGGTCAACGGCGGCGAGTGGATCGGCGACAGCAAGCAGAACCACCCCGACTTCCTGTGGCTGCCCACGGGCCGCAAGGAGAGCGCGCCGATCGGCGGCGGCGCCATCGACTACGCCGTGGTCCAGGAGCTGCTCGAGGCGTCGGTCTCCGGCCAGGACACCACCGAGGACGGCACGACGCACCTGGTCTCGGTGCAGGAGACCGGCACGCTGGCGAAGGATCAGTGGGCGCAGTTCGGGCCCTTCGAGGTCGTCGAGGGCGCCTTCCAGGCGGAGATCACCGGCACCGGCGACGCCGACCTCTACGTCCGCAAGGGTTCGGCCCCCACGGCCACCGACTACGACTGCCGCCCCTACAAGAACGGCTCGGCCGAGTCCTGCAGCGTCGACGGCGCCGGCAGCTACTACGTCGGCGTGCGGGGCTACACCGCCTCCACGTTCGACCTCAAGGTGACCTACACCGGCGCCGCCACGGACACGCCGACGGAGCCCACCGAGCCCACCGAGCCCACCGAGCCCGACGAGCCCACGGAGCCGGAGGCCCCCGCCTTCGAGCACCTGGACGAGTCCGGCCACGTCGACGCCGGCCAGTGGGCCCACTTCACCCTGAGCCTGAGCGCGGGCCAGTCCCTCCTGGTGGGCACCGAGGCCGCCGGCGACGTCGACCTCTACGTGCGCTGGGGCGCGGCGCCCACCGAGGCCGACTACGACCAGCGGCCCTACACCGCCAGCGGCAACGAGACCGTGGAGGTCACGGCCCCCGCCGACGGCGTCCTGCACATCGGCGTGCACGGCTACGAAGCCAGCGACTTCGTCCTGACGACCATCGGCGGCTGATCCGGCTGCCCTGGCAACGGGCAGGACGCGAAGAGCGCGCGGGTGCGAGGCTGTGGGGATGCGCCACCTCGCCCTCTGCCTGCTGCTGGTCGGCTGCCCCTCGGCCGACCTCTCCAACGACGACGACGCCACCGACGCGCCGGAGCCCACCGACCCCCTGGATCTGGCCGCCCTCGCCTCCGAGCAGGAGGTCCGGTCCACCATCGCCGCCCTGCAGGACCTGGGGACCCGCTACACGTTCGCGCCCGGCAACGTCGACGCCCAGGACTACCTGGTCGACCGCATGGCCGAGTACGGCTTCGTCACCGAGCGGGACCCCTTCGACGTCAACGGGCACGAGGCCGCCAACCTGGTCGCCCGCCTGCCCGGCCTGGCCTCCCCCGAGCGGGTCTGGATCTACTCGGCCCACTACGACTCCACCTCCAGCGATCCCGACAACGACGCGCCGGGCGCCGACGACAACGCCAGCGGCGTGGCCGGGGTGCTGGAGGCCGCGCGCATCCTGGGCGGCCTGGGCCTGGACGAGTCGATCTGGTTCGTCTTCACCGGCGCCGAGGAGCAGGGCAGCCTGGGCAGCGCGCACATGACGGAGTGGCTGCTGGAGGAGGACGTCGACGTGCAGGGGGTCATCGCCCCGGACATGATCGGCTACTGGCCCCTGGGCGACGAGGACCTCCTGGACATCCTCGGCGACGACGAATCCGAGCACCTGGTGCTGCACATGGCGGACATCGCCACCGCCCTGGACCTCCCCCACAAGGTCTGGATCCAGCACGCCTACTGCTACGGCGACGACCACACCAACTTCCAGGAGGCCGGCTTCCCCGCCATCACCCCCATGGACTGCGTGGAGGCCCACAACCTGCCCGCGACCGGCGAGTCGACGCCGCACTACCACCGGGTGACGGACACCCTGGAGACGCTGCATCTTCCCTTCACGACGCGCGTGGTGGGGCTGACCGTGGCGACGTTGGCCGATCTGGCGGGGGTCCGGTAGGCGGCCCGCTCGCTCACCGCGTTCAGCCGGGCTCAGATCCCTCAATCCCCATGGACAAGCGCTCGGATCTCAGGCATTCGATATTGATACTCATTCTCAGAATGTCTGGAGCGTTCCCATGGCCACCTGGTACCTCGCCCTTCGCTGGATCCACATCCTCTCCGCCACCGCGTGGTTCGGGGAGGTGGTGACCATCAACTTCGTGCTGGTGCCCGCCGTCTCCGCGCTGCCGAAGGACCAGGCGCCGCGCGTGCTGTTCCAGATCTTCCCGCGCATCTTCAAGCTGGCGTCCTGGCTGTCGGCCACCGCCGTGCTGTCGGGCCTGGGCCTGGCGAGCAAGCGCTACCTGGCGAACCCCGAGGTCCTGTGGACGACGGGCTCGGGCATCCTCTTCTCCATCGGCGCGACCATGGGGATCCTGCTCGCCGGCTTCCACTTCATCCTGGAGCCCCGCCTGGACGGGATGATCTGCACGGCGGCCAAGGAGGAGGACGCCGAGCTCAGCGACCGCGTCATGCACCTGCTCAAGGTGATCCCGCGCGTGGGTCTGGTCGTCATCAGCACGGTGCTGTGGACGATGATGGTGGGCGCGCGCGGCCTCTGATCGCGATCGGGTCGCGGATCAGGCCGGCACCGACACCGGGGCCTCACCCGTCAGGGCCCGTCGGTAGAGCAGGTAGTTGCCCACGCACATCGCCGGCAGCAGGAAGGCGCCCAGGATCGGCACCGGCTGCAGGCAGATCAGCACCAGGTTGAGGGCGCGAACGACCCAGCGGGTGGCGCAGCCCGTGGTCGGCGGCACGTAGCGGATCAGGCCGGAGACCAGGGACAGCCGGTAGTAGATGATGCCCGGCACGATGCCCAGCAGCGGCACGGCCGAGAAGGCGAAGCAGATCGCCACGGTGCGGGGGAGCTGCCGATCCAGGTGGCTGAGGTAGCGATCCAGATCCGCGGGCCCCGCGAAGGTCACGGTCCCGCAGGCGGAGCAGGTGAGCGACGTCCCGTGGCCGCTCAGGCGCTCGGCGCAGTAGGAGCAGCGCTTGCGGCTGACCAGCTCCAGGCCGTGCACGTCCAGGTTGCGGGCCCGGTGCGGTCGGGCCTGACCGAAGACCCCCACCTTGGACGGCGCCTCCACCGACGACCGACACGCCGGGCAGTGGGGCGCGGTCGGGTGCAGCGGGTGCTCGCAGGCCGCGCAGGCCTCGCGCTTGCGGGCGTCCATCCAGCGCACGCCCCGGGTCACCACGGCCAGGGCCGCGATCGTCATCAGGAAGAGCACCAGCGCCAGGCCCGGGAAGAACACTGCGAACGACAGGCCAAAGACCACCCAGCCGTCCTCGGCCCAGAGGAGCAGGCGCTGCATGCCCAGGTCGTCGGCGTCGTCCACGTCCCCCAGGAAGGTGAAGAAGCGGCCGCGTGCGCGGGCCAGGACGAGGGTCAGGCCGGCGGGGATGAGGGCCAGGGCCGCGGTGCCGGCGCCCGCCTGCGCCACGGGCACCAGGGAGGCGTCGTCGGGGGAGAGGATCGCCAGGGAGACGGCCAGGCTGAGGGCGGCCTTGGCGTAGGCGTCGACCGAATCCATCAGGCGGCGGGCGTCCTGGGACTTCGTGGCGACGAACTCCAGGGCGGCCAGCGACGCCAGCACGGCCAGGGTGCCGTCGTGCACGAACCAGGAGGGCGCGTGGGCCACGGCCTCGATCGCTTTGCTGCTGCCCAACCAGGGCACGTCGGGGCCGAAGCGGGCGGCGAGGGCCGTCACGAACGTCGCCAGGAACGCGCGCGACGCGAAGAAGGGGGACGCCACGAGCGTCTGCAGGAACCAGGCGGCGGTCATGGTCCTCCCTACGGCAGCAAGCCGGGACGCATTTCAGCACGCCGGGATCTATCCTCGGGGCACATGGCCGACTTCAAGAACGAGTTCTCGTGGTCCCCAAGCCGGGACCGCCTCTTCGACCGCTGCCTGCGGGCCTACTACTGGCGCTACTACGCCCACTGGAACGGCTGGCGACGGGACGCGCCGGAGGAGGCGCGCGTCGCCTACCGCCTGGGCAAGCAGGACAGCTTTCCCACCTGGGGCGGCACGATCGTGCACGACATCGTCGAGGTGGCGATGAAGAACCAGCGCGACTTCCACCAGGCCATCGACGTGAAGGTGCTGCACAGCCAGGCCAAGAAGCGGCTGCGCGAGGGCTGGGTAGAGAGCCGCGACGGGCAGTGGGTGCGGGACCCGAAACGCAAGCTGTCGCTGTGGGAGCACTACTACGGGGGGCCGGACGATCGCAGCAAGGAGCGCACGCAGAAGGTGGAGGACATCGTCTACACCTCGCTGACCCACTTCGCCGAGGGGCCCTTCCCGGCCCTGCTCGCCCGGCTGGACCGCTCCCAATACAAGAGCATCGAGGCCCTGGACTCCATCCAGGTCGACGGCAACACGGTCTACGTCAAGCCCGACCTGGCCTTTGAGAACCCCGACGACGGCACGCTGTGGCTGGTCGACTGGAAGACCGGGAGCCCGAAAGAGGCCGACCGCTTCCAGGTCGCGACCTACGCGCTGTACGCCCGGGAGAAGTGGGGCGTCGACCCCTCGCAGGCCCGCGGCGTGCTCGCCTACCTGTACCCGGGCACCCAGGACGTGGTGGATGTGTCCGCCGAGGCCGTGGACGCGGCGGCGGAGCAGATCCGCGCGAGCATGAAGAAGATGCGGGCCCTGCTGACGGACGTGGAGGGCAACGGCGCGGACCGCGAGGACTTCCCCATGGTCGAGGACCGGGACGTCTGCTCGTGGTGCAACTTCAAGCAGCTGTGCTTCGGCAGCGCGGGGGTGCCAGGGGCAGAGGTAGCAGGGGACACGCTGTAGGGAGCGCGGGGATCAGTCGACGTCGGCGGCCTTCGCCTTGAGCCACGCGCCGGCCTCGCGCAGGGCCTGCCGACCCTGGGGGAGCAGCTGGGCCAGGGCCTGGTAGACGTGGATCATGCCCTCGCCCATCGACCCCTCCACCGGGGAGCCCGCGGCCTGGGCCCTCCGCACGAACTCCTCGGAGTCCCAGCGCAGCACCTCGGCCCCGCCGTACTGCACCAGGATCGGCGGCAGGCCGCTCAGGTCGGCGTGCAGGGGGGAGATCAGGGGGCTCCGGCGGTCGGCGTCGCCGACGTAGGCCGCCGCCAGGGACTGCAGCTGCGGGTAGGGCAGGTAGTCCAGGTGCGCCCACTCGGCGTGCGTCGGGCCCGCCATCGTCAGATCCGTCCACGGCGACATCGCGAACACGGCCGTGGGCAGCCGCTCGTCGCCGTCGCGCAGGCGCAGGGTCAGGGCCAGGCTCAGCCCGCCGCCCGCCGAGTCGCCGGCCACGAACATCGGCCCCGTCGACCCCTGACAGAGCTCCCGCCAGGCGGCCGCTGCGTCGTCCAAGGCCGCGGGAAAGGGGTGCTGGGGGGCCAGGCGGTAGTCCAGGGCGACCACGCGCATCCGGCTCGTCCTGGCCAGGTCGGCGCACAGCCCCCGGTGGGTGGCCGGGGAGCAGAAGCCGTAGCCGCCGCCGTGCAGGTAGAGGATCGTGGGCGCGTCGGCGGCCATGCCCTGGGGCGTGGTGACCTCGGCGTGCCGGCCCGCCACCTGGGCGTCCACGCGGTCGCAGCCGGGCAGGCGCCAGGCCTTCGGCGGGTCGACGAAGATCCGCTGGAGGAACCGGGGGTCGGCGCCGATGCCGCTGCGCCCACCCAGGTGCATGGACGTGAAGGCGACCTCCTGCCCGAACGTCCAGCCGGGGTGCGCGCGCAGGCCGATGATCCGCCGCAGGACCGTCGCCAACAGGACGCAGGGCAGGATCAGCAGGGGGATCAGGATGCCCAGGATGCGGAAGGCGAGGCCGCGCAGGCCCGGCGGCAGGCGATCGAGGGCGCTCACGACGCGGTCCGGGAGTGAGGGGGAGCGAGGCGGGGATGGGGGGCGAGAATGCGCATGCTGCGCCACGATCTACCCCGTTCGGTGCCCGCTGTCACAGGGCTTGTGTAGACCTCCGGCGGTGCTGGACGAGCAGGAGCCGCCGAGGGCTCCTACCATGGCGCCCCGGAGTCCCCTGCCGTGCCCATCGTCCTCCTCGCCGGCCGCACCCGCGACGACCGCCGCCGCGCGGTGGCCGACCTGCAGCCTGTGGGGGAGGACGGCCGGCCCGGCTTCCTGTACCTGACGCGCGCCAGCCTCAAGGCCCGGGCCGTGGAGCGGGCCTGGTGGGACCAGCCGGACAAGCCCGCCACCTTCCTGCCCACGACCGCGCCCCTGGGCGGCTGGCTGCAGGGCCTGGCCACCCGCATGGGCGAGGGCAAGACGATCCTGGGGCCCACGGCCCGGAACCTGCTGGTCGGGCGGATTTTCCGGGGCCTGCGCGACGACCTCGAGGTCTGGGGGGCCCTGCCCGACGGGCCGAGCACCCGCGAGGGTCTGGCGTCCCTGGCAGAAGCCTGGGGCATGGCCTGGGAGCCGCCCGTGCCGCCGCCCCTGGGGGAGGACCCCGACGCCTTCCGGCTGCCCGGGGAGACGAAGGCGGTGCTCCCTGGCCCGATCCGGCGCGACGCCTGGCGTTTCTTGAGCGCGTGGCGGGGGGCCCTGGAGCGCTCGCCGGGCTGGACCGATCGGCCCGGCGCCCTGCGCGCGGTGCTGCGGACGTTGAAGGCGGACCCCTTCGCCCTGGCCCCCCGCCTGGCCGGCATCAGCACCCTGATCGTCGACGACCTGCTGCACCTGGACCCCCTGGAGGCGGCGCTGCTGGACGCGGTGGTGGACGCCTTCCTGGAGATCGTCCCCCGCGGGCAGGTGCGGCTCTGCATGGAGGCGCCGGCCCTGCTGGAGGCGGGCGGGGAGGCCGACCTCTTCCTGGGCGAGGGCCCCGCCACCCACCCCACCCTGCGCGCCACCCGGGACCTGCGCCGCCGCTGGGGGACCCGTCTGGAGGACGGCAGCGCCGACTGGCAGCTCGCGGACCAGGATCCCGAGCGCCTGGACCTGGCCGATCACGCCGCGCTGGACTCCGTCCTGCAGGACGACGACGTGGGGTCGGTGCAGGGGCGGCGACTGGGCAGTGAGCTGGCGGAGGTCCGGGCCCTGGCGCGGGAGATCAAGGCCGCCGTGCTGGCCGGTCGCCCGCCGGAGGACTGCTACGTCGCCTTCCCCGCCCTGGACCGCTACGTGCCCCTGCTGCGGGACACCTTCGCCGCCTACGACCTGCCCTACCGCATCGACAAGGGCGAGGACCTGCGGCTCTCCCCCCCGGTCACCGCCGCCCGGCAGCTGCTGGCGATGGCCGACGACGGGGCCGATCGCGACCGCCTGCGCTCCCTGCTCGACGGCGGCTGGCTGCGCTTCGAGGCCACGCTGGATCGCCACCGCCTGGAGGAGTTGGGGGAGGCCGCGCTGCCCCCCGGCGCCCCGCGCGATCGGCTGGTGGAGGCCCTGCGGGACCTGCCCCTGGGCCCGCGCCGCGCGTCGCTCCAGCGCCTGCATCGCCTCCTGCTGGAGTCGGGCGCCGACCGGGAGCACCCCGCCGATCCCGACGCCTGGGCACCCGGCCTGGCCTCCTGGATCCTGCAGGGGAAGGAGAGCCCGCAGGGCTACAAGCGGCTGGCGCGCGCCCTGGCCGACCTCGTGCCCGTCGCCGCCCTGCTCCGTCGCCTGCGCTCCCTGGCCGACGCCTCCTCCGTCGCCGACCTCCGCCGGGACTACGAGCGCCTGCTGCTGCACTGCGGCCTGGGCCAGCAGCCCATCGTCCCCTCCCAGGACCCCGTGGTGCAGGGCGCGCGGGAGGACAACCGCGCCGCCCTGGCCCGGTTCGCCGAGCTCCGCCAGGAGGTGGAGGCCTCCCTCATCGCCGTGCAGGCCACCGTGGCCGGCGACGACGGCTCCCCGCTGGCGCTGTACCGCGAAGCCTTGGACGAGCTGGTGCATCGGGAGACCTGGTCCCGTCCGGCCGATCTGCGCGGCGTGCACGTCGTCGGCCTGCGCGACCTGCACGGCCTCACCGTGCCCTGGCTCTGGGTCGGCGGGCTGGTGGAGGGCGAGTTCCCCCGGGCCGAGCCCCCCTCCTTCCTGCTCCCGGGCCCCTCGGGGCGGGTGTTGCCCCGGGCCGACGCCGCCGAAGAGGACCGCGCCGTCTTCGCCTCCCTGCTGCGCAACGTGGGCCACGGCGCCGACGCGACCCTGATCCTCAGCTGGCCCGTGACCGTGAGCGGCAAGGAGTGCGCGCCCTCCCCCGTGCTCCAGGACCTGCGCGCGCTGCGCCTGGGCGACGGCACCCTGGGCGAGCGCTGGATGGAGCAGCAAAGCCGGGCGGAGGCTGCGCTGCCGGCCGTCCTGAGCGTCGACGAGCTCCTGGTGCGGCCAGGATGGCTCGATCAGCGCCAGGACCTGCTGCCGACGGCGCTGCACAGCACCCTGGACCGGCAGCGGGTGCTGGCGGGGGAGCGCGGCGACCTGCGCGGCTTCGGGCGCTTCGACGGCGTGCTGGCCCTGGAGCGCCCCTGGCGGGGGCAGACCCTGCACTGGCTGCGCGATCGGTTGAAGGTGGACGGGGATCGGCTGACGCTGGCCACGACCGCCCTGGAGTCCTGGGCGCGCTGCCCCATGCGCTTCTACTTCGAGCGCGTGCTGGGGGTCGACGAGCCGGAGCCCTTCAGCCTGGAGCCCGACGCTCGGCTGGGCGGCACGCTGCTGCACCGGGTGCTGGAGCGGTACCTGGACGCGCGGATCGAGGCGAAGGCCGAGGGGCGGCTCGATCGCGCCGGGCTGCAGGGCATGACGCCGACGCAGCTGGAGGCCGAGCGGGCGCGCATGGCCACCCTGGTGCTGCAGGTGGCCGACGAGGTTCTGGGCACGCGCCGCAACCCCTGGCGGGACCAGGCGGTCGACCTGCTCCTGGCCGGCCTGCGCCCCGGCGACGCCTTCGTGGGCCGCCTCGCGCGCTTCCTTCTTCAGGAGTCCGAGGGGCTGCTGGAGCTGGATCCCGTCGCCGTCGAGCGCCAGATCCCGCCCCTGGACCCCGCAGCCGCCGCCGGCGTCTTCGATCCCGAGGGAGGCGACGCGCCCGTGGGGCCGATCCAGGTCCACCTGACCGGCACCATCGACCGCGTGGACCGGGGGCCCGGCCGCACCGCGGTCTGGGACTACAAGAGCGGGGCCGCGCCCAGCCTCCGCGGCGTCGATCAGGGCCTCAACCTGCAGCCGGTGGTCTACGCGGCGGCCGTGGAGGGCGGCACCGACGGCGTGCTGTCGGGCTACCGCGAGCTCCCGGAGGGGGACACGGAGCCCCGCAAGCGGCTGCTGGCCGACGAGGACACCCTCGCCCGCCTCAAGCCCCGGGGCATCGGCCGCAGCGCCATGGCCTGGACCGACGAGCTGGCCGGGGCCTGGCTGCGGCGGGCCGACCTGCACGGGCAGCTGGTGGCCTCGGGCGTCTTCCCCCCCACCCTGGCCGGGCCCGACGCGGCCGGCTGCGCGTACTGCTCCTTCCGCCGCGCGTGCCGCCTGGACACCGCCCGCGCCGCCGTCGTCACGAGCACCGCGGGACGGGACGACGACTCCCCGGGCCCGGCCAGCGCCTGGCCCGCCCCCTGCAGGCCTCCGAGCACCTGGGGGAGGAGCCATGATCTTCGCCCTGGAGCCCGACGGCCGCCTGCTCCCCGGCCCCCACGGCCTGAGCGACGAGCAGGCCCGCGCCCTGCGCCTGGACCGGCACGTCGTCGTCACCGCCGGCGCGGGATCCGGCAAGACCCGCACGCTGGCCCGACGCTACCTGCGCATCCTGGGCTCCTTCGCGTGGCGCGCCGCCGAAGCCGCCGCAACGGCCTCCACCGATCCCACGCCGGGCCCGGAGGCGATCGTCGTCTCCACCTTCACCGACCGCGCCGCGGCGGAGATGAAGGAGCGCATCCGGGCCGAGCTCGTCCAGGGCCTGCGGGAGCTCCGGGAGCGCAAGGGGGAGCTCGAGCCCGCCGTCGGCCCCCTGCGCTTCGACGCCTACCAACGTCACCTGCAGCGCTGCCTGCGGGAGTTCCACCGCGCCCGCATCGGCACCTTTCACGGCTTCTGCGCCGGCCTGCTGCGCGAGTTCGCCGCCGACGCCGCCCTGGACCCGGGCTTCGCCGTGTTGACCGGCGGCGAGTCCCTGGAGCTCCGGGGCCTGGCCGCCGACGAAGCCCTCGCCGCCCTCGACACCGGTCGCGAGGACCTGCTGCCCCTGGTGCAGGACCCGGGCCGCGCCTCCGCCCGGGTCGCGGTGATGGCCTGGGCCGACAAGCGGGACGACCTGGCGCCCTTCGCCGCCTCCCTGCAGGACGACGACGACGCGCTGCTGCGCCGGTGGTCCCAGGACCACGGCGGGGCCGACGTCGACGCCCTGGAGGCCGGCTGGCTGCGGCTGCGACCGGCCCTGGCCGATCTGGCGGGCTTCGCCGAGCAAGCCGCCGGCTTCGTGCTGGGCGACGCCGCCGACGCCGCCCTGCAAGCCCTGTCCGCGCCGTCGAGCAGTCTGGCCGAGCGGGGGGATCGCCTGCGCGGGGCCTTCGCCGGCTTCACCACCCAGAGCGGCACCCTCCTGAAGACGCTCACCGGCTCGGGCGCGCTGCCCGCCCGCTTCAAGAAGCCCGCCCGGGAGGCCTGGACCTCCCTGCGCGCGGGCCTGGCGGCGGAGTTCGGCGAGGACGGCGCCTCCTTGCTGGGCCTGCCCGGCCGGGCCGACGCCGTCGCCCTGGGCTGGATGCGCGCGCTGGCGATCCTGGCCGCCGACGTGCAGGCGGGCTACGCCCGGCGCAAGGAGCAGCGACGCGCCCTGGACTTCGAGGACCTGCAGCTCCGGCTGAGGGACCTCCTGAGCACGCGCCCGGCGGTGGTGGAGGCCCTGCAGGGCCGCTTCGAGCACATCCTGGTCGACGAGTTCCAGGACACCAACGGGCTGCAGTGGGCTCTGGTGCGGCTCCTGGTGGGCGATCCCCTGCCCGACTCCGGCCTGTTCCTCGTGGGCGACCCCAAGCAGGCCATCTACCGCTTCCGCGGCGGCGACGTCACCATGTTCGAGCAGGCGCGGGCCGACCTGGGGGAGGTGGAGGTCGTGTCCTTCACCACCAACTACCGCTCCGAGCCCGCCCTCATCGACGCTTTCAACAGCTTCTTCGGCTGGCTGATGCCCCACCGAGACGACGCCCACCCCCCCTGGGAGGCACCGTTCGAGTCGCTGACGGCTGCGCGCAAGGGCGAGGGCGGCGTCGACCTGCTCTGGCTGCCCGACGAGCGCGACGTCGAGCACGAGGCCGCCCTCCTGGTCGATCGCCTGCCCGCCCTGCTGGCCGAGCACCCGCCGCACAAGGGCATCCAGGTGGCCATCCTGCTCCGCCGACGCCGCCACATGGGCACCTTCGCCGCCGCCCTGCGCGTCGCCGGCGTGCCCCACGTCGTCGCCCGGGGCCGCGGCTTCTTCTCCCGCCAGGAGATCCTGGACGTGGCCGATCTGCTGCTCTGCCTGGCCCACGCAGACGACGGCGTGGCCCTCCTGGGCGCCCTGCGCGGCCCCTTCCTGGCCCTGGAGGACGCGTGGCTGCTGTGGCTGGCCCGGGTCGGCGGCCGCGGGCCCGACGCCCTGCGCCGCGGCTGGGACGGCGTGCTGCGCGGCGTCCACCACCCCGAGGCCCTGCCCGACGCCTGGACCGAGCTCCCCGCCGAGGGCCGGCGCCAGCTCCTGCGCGCCGCCACCTCCTACACCCGCTGGCGGGAGCTGAGGCGCCGCCTCCCCCTCTCCGCCCTGCTGCGCGCCGTGCTCGACGACACCGCCGCTGCCGCCCTCTTCGCCCGCCAGGACCCCACCGGGCAGGTGGTCGCCAACCTGGAGAAGCTGCTGAGCCTGGCCGTGGCCTTCGACTCCCGTGGGCCCGAGGGTCTGGCGGAGTTCGGGCGGCACCTGCGCGAGCAGGACGAGCAGGAGGTGGACGAGGGGGAAGCGGCGCTGGACGCCACCGCGCCCGTGGTCCTGATGACGATCCACCAGAGCAAGGGCCTGGAGTTCCCGGTCGTGGTGCTGCCCGACATCGGCAGCGCGATGGTGCGGCCGATCACCGACCGCGTCGCCATCGGCCGCCTGGACGGCCACACGGTCCTGGGGCCGACGGTGGAGCTCCGCGAAGGCGAGCGCGGCCGCCACGACACCCTCCTGCGTCGCCTGCTCAAGCGCCAGGACACCGCGGAGCAGCGCGCCGAGTCCAAGC
>CALCXL010000831.1 GCA_937907595.1 uncultured Pseudomonadota bacterium | reverse complement strand
CGGATCGAGGGGGTCGCGACCGAGGGCGGGGCCTTCGGTTGGGGTCTGAGCCTGCAGAGCGGGCGGCCCCTGGGCACGCCCTTCGATCAGCCCACGGTGCTGGGTCGGGTCGACGTCAGCGACGTCTCGGGCCTGGGCGTGCTGGTGGATGGGGGCTACGTCGACTTCGAAGACACGACGGTGCAGGGCGTGCAGTCGACGGACGGGGCCCTGGGCCGGGGGGTCCAGCTCCAGAACTGGTCGGCGGGCACCCTCCTGGGCCTTCAGTCCTTCGACAACCACGACGCAGCGGTCTTCCTGGAGAGCCCGGGACGACCCGAGGGCGGCCCCGGCGACCCGGTCCAGGCCGTGACCCTGGAGGACTGCGTGCTCGGCCCCACCGCCGACGCCGACGTGCCCGACAGCCCGGGGAGCTTCGCCGCCGACGGCCTGACCGCCACCCAGTTCGTCACGTCGGTCCCCTACCCCGCCAGCACCTTTCGCGTGGTGCTCGACGGCACGGACCTCAGCGGCAACGCCCGCGCCCACGTGCTGGTCGAGGCGATCACGTTGGAGGTCGGCAGCAACAACGTCTTCGGCAAGGGCACGACGTACCCCCTGGCGGGGCAGGGCGACGCGGTGTTCCAGGGCATCGGCGGCGGCCCCCCACCGGAGACCCCAGCCCTGCTGGACGGCGGCGACGCCCTCGCCATCAACCGCGCCCCCGTCGTCCTGGACGATCCGAGCCAGCCGTGAGCCGACGGGCCGTGGCGATCGCCGCGCTCTGGTTGTGCGGCGCGGCCTGCCCCAGCGAGGCACCGGAGGACCCGCCCGACGAGCCCCCCTGCCCCGCCGGCGAGGTGCAGGACGACGACAGCGGCGCCTGCCTGCCCGAGGCCTGCGGCACCTCGCGCTGGGGCACCGCCGCCCGAACCGGGGCGACCGTGCACGCTGACCCCGCCGCGGCCCCCGGCGGCGACGGCTCCGACACCGCCCCCCTCGTCGATCTGCAGGAGGCCGCCGACCTGGCCGGATCGCGGGGCTCCCAGCTGGTCCTCGCGGCCGGCCGCTACCCCGCAGCGCTGGTCCTGGGGCCCGAACACCAGGATCTGGCGCTGGTCGGCCGCTGCCGCGAGCTGGTGGTGCTCGACGCCAGCGGGACCGACGACCGCCCGGCCGGCCTGACGATCCGGGGCGGGGGCATGAGCCTGGGGGGCTTCGCCCTGGAGGGCAGCCTGGGCGGCCTGCAGGTCGAAGACCCCGACGGGGCGGGCGTGGACCTGCGCATCGAGCGCGTCGAAGTGCGCGACAGCGACCTCTTCGGGCTGGTGGTTCGCGACGACGACACGTCGGTCCTGGCCGACGACCTGTGGATCCACGGCACCCAGGCCGACGCCGAGGGGCTGCTGGGCCACGGCGTGCAACTCGCCGGCGGGGCGCGGCTGGAGGCGGACGATCTGCGGGTGGAGGACAACCACGAGCTGGGCATGGCGATCAGCGGCGGAGGCACCCGCGCGGTCCTGCGAGGCGGGGCGGTCCGCGGCACCCGCGAGCTCCCGGTCCAGGCGGCCCTGGGCCTCTTCGTGGGGGGCGGCGCGTCGCTGCTCGCCGTCGACCTGCTGATCGAGGACAACCCCGGCATCGGCCTGCAGGTCTCCGGCTGGGGCAGCGAGGCCGAGCTGCGCGGGGGCGCGGTGCGGGGCACAAGGACCGACGCGACGGGGCGGGGCGGCAACGGGGTCTCCGCCTTCGGCTCGGGCGACATCGTCCTGCGCGACGTGCTGGTGGAGGACAACCAGAACGCCGGCGTCTACTCCGACGGCACGGGCTCCCGCGTGGAGGTCTACGGGGGCGAGGTCCGCGGCACCATCCCCCGGGACGACGGGGGGGCCGGCCAGGGGCTGCGCGCGCGCAACCGCGGCTCCCTCCATGCCGAAGACGTCCTGGTCGTCGGCAACCACGGCCAGGGGGTGCGGGCCGAGGGCGAGGACACCGCAGTCGAGCTCGTGCGGGTGACGGTGCGGGACACCCGGCCGGGTCCGACGACCGTCGGCCGGGGGATCGCCGTGGGCGAGGGCGCGGCCCTGGTGGGGCGCTCGCTCACCGTGGTGGGCAACCACGGCGTGGGGGTGCTCGTCACGGGCCCGGGCTCCCGCGCCGACCTGGAGGACGTGCGGATCGAAGGCACCCTGCCCCAGGAGGACGGCCGGCACGGGGGCGGCGTCGCGGTGCAGGACGGCGCGGCGGCGACGGCGCTCCGCATCGAGGTCATCGACAACCACGAGCACGGCGTGCAGGTCCTCGGCCCGTCGACGTTGGCGCTGGACGACTCCCTCATCCAGGGCACCCGCATGAGCCCCGACGGATCCGGCGGACGCGGCCTGCTGGCCCAGGCGGGCGCGCTGGTCACCGGCGAAGACAACCGCATCCTGGACAACCACGACAGCGGCGTGGCGGTGCTGGGCAGCGGCGCGCGGGTGGAGCTCACGGGCGGGCGCATCGCCGGAACGCGCTCGGCCCTCAACGTGCGCAGCGGCCTCGGGGTGGCGGCGGACCTGCTGGCCGAGGCCGTCCTGGTCGACGTGGAGATCGCCGACAACGAGGGCCCGGGCGCCTACGCGGTGGAGGGCGCCACGGTGACGCTCACCGACTGCGCCTTGAGCGGCAACGGCCTGGCGGGCGCGGTGATCATCGACGGAGCGCTGGAGATGATCCGGGGCTCCGTCCGCGGGTCCACCCCCCACCCCTCGGAGGGCGGCGGCGTCGGCGTGCTCGCCTGGTCCGCCTTCGGCCCGCCCTGGCTGGAGGTCTCGGGCACGGCCTTCTCCGACCTGCCCGGCTCGGCCTTCTACCTGCGCGGGCCCGGCCGCTACCGCATCAGCGGCGCGACGGTCGAGCGCGCGGGGGGCTGGCCGGCGGCGCCCGGGGGCGTGCTCGCCACCGAGGGCGTCGCCGCCTGGGACGGCGCGAGCGGCCTGCTGCTCGAGGGCAACTCATTCGACGCGCTGGGCAGCGACGCCCTCCTGCTGGACGGCAGCGCGGCCACCCTGGCCCCACACCCCCAGTCGGCCGCGCCGCAGGCCTTTGGCGCCCTGGAGGGGGAGCCGCTGTTCGTGCAGCGCTGCGCGGCGCCTTCGACCACCCAGGTCCTGGACGGCAGCGGCGCCGACCCGGCCTGCCGCAGCGCCGCCCGACCCCTGGGCCCCCTGCTGGAGTACCGCCTGCGGGTGGGCGAGGCCGACGTCGTGCAGTGAAGCGACCGCGCCGACGCCGCAGGTCCCCGTCGTCTACTTGATGCAGATGACCATGGGCGCGTCGCTGTTGCCCAGGTGGAAGCTGCTGACGGTGCCGGCGGGCACGTGCGACGCCAGCTTGTTGAGCGCGCGGGTGGCGGAGCGGGCGCCCTTCCAGTCCTCGGCGTCCTCGGGATCGTCCAGGCGGTCGCCGACCATGCAGGTCCACTTCGTGGTGGCGCCTTCGGCGTGGGCTTCGGAGACCGGGGCGCCCACGAGCAGCGACGCTCCGAGCAGGAGGACGGCGGCCGTGAGGCCCACGATCAGGGCGCGGAGGGACTTGAACTGGCGATCGGTCATGGGGTTTCCTCAGTGTTCGTCCGCCCGGAAGCGAGGCGGCTCGTCACCATAGGGCAGCGGACCGGGTTTTGGGGGCGCGCCTGGGCCCGCTCATGACGCAGCCGCGGCCCGGGCCGATTAGAGTCCCCCCATGAACCCCACCGACACCCTGCTGGCCCTGCTGGCCGCCGCGGGCACCCTGGCTGCGGTGCTCTACGGCCTGACCCTGTTCCGCGGCGCGGTCGCGTGGCTGGGGTTCGTCCTCGGCGGGCTGTGGGGATGGACCCTGGGCGGCCTGGCGGTGGGCGGAACCGGGGCCGCTCTGATCGGCGCGATCGTCGGCGCGGCGCTGCTGGGCGTCCTGGCCAGCTCCGCCGAGCGGGTCATGGCCCTGCTGCTGGGCGGCTTCGGCTTCTGGGTGCTCGCCCTGGGCCTCGGCGGGGCGGCCGGGCTCGGGGGCTCCCCGCTCGCGATCGTCGGCCTGGCCGGCGGGATCATCGGCGCCTCCCTGGTGTTCTGGCTGCACGACCTGGTGGTGGCCGTCGCCGTGGCGGTGTGGGGCACCGGCTTCCTGCGCCTGGACGAGCTGTTCGGCGGCGCCACCCTCGCCGCCCTGCCCCGCGACGCCTGGATCAACGCGCCCGAGCTGCTGGTGTCCGGAGGCTTCGGCCACGTCCCGCGCGACGGCCCCCTGCGCACCCTGGTGCTCGTCGGCTTCGTCGGCGTGGCCTGGCAGCTTCAACGACTGGACTTCCTGGAGGCCCGCGGCAAGGCGGGCAAGCTGGGACCGCGCCGCCTCCGCCGCATCGGCTGGCTCTGCGCGCTCCTGTCGCTGCTCCCCCTGCTCTCCCCGGCCATGACGGCGGCCGGCGGCGCGCGCTGGGCGGCCTGGCTCCACCTCCCCTGGCACAGCCTGGGCCTGGGCCCCACCACCTGGCCCGCGGCCACCCTGCTGCTGTGGTTGGTCGCGGGTTGGGCCCGGCGCTCCGCCTGGCCCGCCCGCCTGGCCGCCTCCCTCGTGTCCGGCGTCGCCCTGCTGGCGTTCGGCGTCCTGGTCCAGCACCTGGTCGACGGCGTGCCCCTGGAGCCCCTGGTGCAGGATCTGCTGCACCCAAGCGGCCCCCAGGACCCGGATGTGCTGGGCGCACTGGCCTTCGCGCTGGCGATGTTCCTGTCGCCCCTCGCGCCGCGCCGACGCCCCCGCCCCTGATCCCCAGGGCCCCTCCCGAAGGCGATCCCCGGTCCCCACCCGGGCGCGACGGCGCATTGGTCCGCGCCCCGCGGGTGGGCTACGATCGACGGACATCGGCCACCATCGGGCCGGCACCTTCGGGAGTTCGCCGCATGTCCCCTGCCCGCCTGTCGCCCCTGCTCGCGCTCCTCCTGGCCGGCTGCCTCACGAACAGCGACGGCGGCGTGGAGGGCGAGTCGGCCACCTCCTGCCTGGACGGCGCGGACAACGACGGCGACGGCGACATCGACTGCGACGACGAGGGCTGCCTGATCTTCACGTTCTGCGCCCCGGCCGACGACGACGACTCCACCGACGACGACGACGCCACCCCCGACGACGACGACGCCACCCCCGACG
>CALCXL010000830.1 GCA_937907595.1 uncultured Pseudomonadota bacterium | reverse complement strand
GACCTGACCAACGCCGCGCGCCTCAGCCAGGCCACGGGCGAGCGCGAGGGCGCCGAGCTGCTGGCCCTGGAACAGGAGCTGGACCAGGCCGTCACCCGGCGCTTCCACGCCCTCCCCCTGCAGCGGCGGGTGCTGGCGATGGCGACCGAGCTCACGGAGCTCCGGGTGCAGCACCTGGCCCTGGTGGGCGAGCGCCGCGCCGAGGGGCTGGCCACCGCCCTGGACTGGCTCGACTCCGAGGAGCAGCGCCGGGACGCCGACGCGGACCTGGCCGACCGCAGCAACGACGTGCGGGAGCTGGAGGCCCAGCTCCGCTGGCTGCTGGGGTGGCCGACCGATCAGCCCCTGGAGCTGGCCGAAGAACCCGCGGTGGTCTCCGGAGGGCTGACCGAAGAGGAGCAGGTACAGGCCGCCGTGCTCGCCTCCCCGCGGGTGGCGGAGGCCCGGGCGGAGATCGTCCGCGCAGAGTTCCGCCTGGAGCGGCTGCGCCTGCAGTCCCTGCCCTGGCTGGACTGGATGGAGGCCGGCGTGGTCAAGAACCCCACCAAGCCCCTGGAGCTGCAGGTGGGGGTGGCCCTGGACGTGCCCGTCTACGAGTGGGGGCCTGCCCGCACCCGCGCCGCGCGCCAGGAGCTGCAGGGAGCGCGGCTGCGCCACGAGGAGATCCAGGAGCGGGTGGCGGAGCAGATGCGCGGCCAGCTGCGCGACGTGTCCGAGGCCCAAGAGCGACTGCGGGTCGCTCGCGTGCACCGGGAGGCGATGGAGACGGCGGCCTTGCCGCTGTTGGACGTGGCGGACCCGCTGCTGGCGGTGGAGCTGCGGGCGCGGATCCTGCGGGCCCAGCTCCGGGAGCTCCGGGCGACGGCGGCGCTGTGGGGGGAGCTGGACCGGCGCTGAGGTCGGGCTGAGGGGGAGCCGACGCCGCGCTCAGCGACCGCGCTGCTCGAACATCCTCAGGAGCTCCTGGACGCGGACCCGCAAGTCGGGATCCAGGGCCTCCATGGCCTCCTTGTCGTCGGCGATGGTCTGGAACCAGCGCTGCAGCTTCTTCCAGTCGCGCTCCCGAGCGCCCTGGGACGCGAGCAGGCGCAGGCCCGCGGCGTTGGACGTGGCCAGGGCGATGCGGATGCGCTCGACGTTGCGGCCCATCTCGAAGAGGCCCTCATCGGTGTGGAAGCGCGGCTTCGCCTCATCGATCTTGGGGATGCGCGGCGAGCTGTACTGGGCCTGGAGGGAGGGCGCCGCCTTGCCGGGCGCGGTGGTGGCCGAGGAGACGATCTGCTCCTCCCAACCGGCGCGGAGCGCAGCCAGCACGACGTTGCGCAGCGCCTTGCGGTCCTCGTGGGACCAGGGCCGCGACGTCTCCAGCAGCTGCGTCTCCACCATCAGCTCGCTGGACTGGGGCAACACGCGCACCTCGGCGTCGTGCAGGCCCACGCCGTGAGCGCGGGCGTAGTCGACCACGGCGCCCCGGGCGCGATCCTCGGCGTCGCGGGGGATGCGTCGCGGGTCCAGCCGCACGTCGATGATGTTTCCGCTCATGTGTGCTCCGCTGGCCCGCAGGCCGGAATCAGTCGGTGCCGAGGGTCAGCACGATGCCGCCATCGAAGGACTCGTTGGCCCGCCAGTCCTCAGCCGCCCAGTTCTTGCCCGTCGCCAGCGTCAGCTGCAAGCCGCCCCCGGAGAACAGGTGCAGCTTGAGCATGGCCCGCCGCCGCAGTGCCGCAGCGAAGGCCTTCTGGAAGTCGTCCGCCGACAGGTTGTCCGCCGACGACATGGTCTGGTCCCAGATCGCCTGGACCTCCACCGCGCTGAATTTCAACTCAGTGACCTTGCGGCCGTCTCGATCATGAGGGTGCATGCGCTGCTCCGGCCCGTGGGGGCGTCTGCCTGGACCTCGACCCCCTCGCCGCCCCAAACCTATCGCGTTTCGCCCGGGAGCGGATCAGCCCCTGCGCAGCCAGCCCCCGAAGCGTCGCCCGTCGGCCCGCTCCAGCACCCCGACCAGGGCCGAGGTCACGGGCGGCGGGAGGTCCGGGACCTGGAACGTGGGCTGGCCGCCGTCTCCCGAGTAGTAGGGCGCGGTCAGCGGCATCCAGCGCGTCGTGGAGACCCGGTACATGGGCTGGCCGGCGATCTGCTCCAGCCGCTCGCGCTCCAGGGGCAGGCGGCCGCCCAGGCGCTGCAGGTCGAAGGCGCCCGGCCGCTTGATCTCCACCTCCTGGCCCAGGTGCCGGGGGCGGAGGATCACGGCGCCGTCGGGCCGCAGGAACCAGTCGACGTCGATGCCGTCGGGCCCCACCCGGGTCACCCGCACCCGCACCCGCTCGTCGGCGACCTCGTACCAGACCCGGTCCTGCACCACGGTGGTGGAGCGCGCCTCGGCAGCGCCCAGGGAGCCCGCCGACGCCGCCAGCTCCCGTCGCACCCGACCCGCCGCCTCCAGGAAGGTGTCCGGGCCGCGGTAGCTCAGGGGCACGTCCAGCACCGCGCAGGAGGCCAGCAGGCCCTTCCAGAAGCGGCGGCTCGCCGGGAAGCCGAAGCGGGCCTGAAAGTCGCGCACCAGGTCGCCCACGGACTCGGCGGCCAGCGTCGAGTTGCGCAGGTCCGCGCCGTCCCGTCGCATGAACACCACCAGGCGCACCGGCACCAGATCGCGGGAGACTGCGTGGTCCGGGGGGCGGATCTCCCGGCCGTGCTCGTCCCGGTACCAGTGCTCCTGGGTGAAGTTGCCGAACGACATGTGCGCGGGGCTGGCGATGGCGCAGACGGCCGGGTCCTCCCCGCCGCGGTGCCGGGGGGGCAGCAGCAGCAGCACGCGGTCCGACGCGCCGAAGCGCCACCCGGGGTTCTGGCCGTCGCCGGACACCAGCCGCGCGGTGATCGACGACTTGCCCAGCTTGCTGTCGCCGACGATGAGCACGCCGTCGCCGCTCACCGGGTCCACGACCAGGTTGGCGAAGAGCACCGCGGCGCCCACGAAGCCCCCCAGGGACTCCGCCGCGCGGGAGGCCGCCACCAGGCCCTGCCGCCTCAGGTCGTGGGCCAGCACGCCGCGCATGGCGCTGAACAGCACCGACGCCGGCAGCTTGCTCCCGCGCAGGAGCTGCTCGCCGGCGCGCGCCTCCAGCAGGTTCTCCGCCGCCCGCCGCCAGCGCCGCATGGCGTCGCCCTCGACCTGCGCCTCCACGTCGGCCCGGAAGGACGCCTCCACGCGGGTGAACAGGTCCCGCAGCGCGGTGGGGCTGTGCCCGCGCGATTGCAGCCAGGCGCCCTCCAGGGCCCGGGCGGCGCTGCGCACGGCGGCGCGGGACACGTCCGACAGCAGGGCGTCGAAGAAGGTCAGCTTCAGGCCCAGGTTGAGCTGCAGGGCCACCAGCAGGTCCTTGGGCGGCACCTTGGTCCCCCCCAACCCGCTGCGAGCGGCCCAGGCCAGCCAGTCGAGCAGCGAGCGCCGGAGCACCACGACCGGGCTGCGGCCGTCGGCGGCGTGGGCCAGCAGCGTGAAGGCGCAGCCCAGCTCCCCGGCCCACAGCAGGCCCAGGAAGCCATCCTCCGACCGGGGGTCCATCAGCTGGTACTGCAGGCGCTCGTGCACGGGCCGCAGGCGGTCGACCAGGTCAGCGACGTCGTACCAGGGCACGCCCAGGGCCTTGAGCTGGGCCTCGCTGAGGGGGCTCTCGTCGGCGGTCTGCAGCAGGCTCTGCAGGAAGGCCAGGACCTCCGCCTGCACGGGGCTCTGGCCCACGGGACCCACGACGAAGGCCTCGGGCAGCCGGCGGTCGAGCAGCTTTCGCAGCGAGGGATCCACGGCGACGTCGACGTATCCGGGCGGTCGGCCCGGCCCGCTGTCGTGCAGCCGAAGGACCGTGACCTCGCACTCCGCGAGGTCGGTGGTGAAGAGGACGCGCGCCCGCCCGCCGAAGGTGGCGAGGCCGTCGCGGCCTTGCCAGGGATCGGGCACCAGCGCGCCATGCTCGCTCTGGAAGGAGAGGCGCACGCGGTAGCGGCGGCCGCGGCCCTCCCGGCCGGCCAGGTACACGCCCACGTCGACCCGCCGGCGGAGCCCGTCCTGGGCGCCCATGCGGTTGATGGACACGGTGACGTCGCGGGCGTTCGGCTCGACCAGGCGGCGCACGATCGCGGTGAGCTCCAGCTTCAGGTCGCCCTCGGGGCGGGCCCGCTGGATGCGCTCGTGCAGGTGCAGGCCCAGGGCCGGCGGCAGGTCCCACTCGGGCAGCTGGCCCCCGTCGAAGCGGCTGAGGAAGCCGGGCGGCGCGACCGCCTGCAGCGTGCCGCCGGTGAGGGCGGCGTCGACCTGGCGGAGGGTGTCGGTCAGGGCGGCCGACGCGCCCCGGGCGTGGGCGTCGGCCTGGATCAGGCTGGATTCGCTGAGAGACGCGCGCACGGCGTCCATGGACGCTCCGGCGCGGCGGACGGCCTCGTGCAGGTGGTGGGCCGCGCCTCCCTCGGGGTGCAGGAGCGGCTGCAGCTGCCCCAGGATGTGGCGCTGGCGATGCAGCAGGGCGGCCACGGCGGCCAGGTCGGTGCCGTCGGCCAGCTCCCCCTCCAGGGCCTCCAGCAGGAACAGCAGGTTGCGCACCGCCGGCGACGATGGGGGCAGCCCCTCCCCTCCGGTCCCGGAGGCGGGAGCCACGAGCGCGCGAAGCTCCACGGCGGCCCGCCGCGCCTCGGCCAGGTCCAGCTGCCCCACGGCGACGCTCAGATCGGCCAGGCGGTTGGCCGCCTCCATGGCCAGCGTGGGCTGATCGGACCGGCTGCGGGCCACGGTGGTCAGCTCGCGGCCGATCTCCTTGATGCTGGTGGAGACGCGGATCTGGGCCGCGTCGGCGCCCTCCCCCCCGTCCGGCTCGGCGCGCAGGCGAGCCGCCTCCTCCTGGATGTCGCGGCCCAGGGCCCGCTGGGAGCGCAGCAGATCGCCCAGGGGGCTGAGGATGGCCGAGCGGTCGCCGTCGTCCAGGGGCTGCAGGTCGGGCGCGGCCAGATCGTCCACGCGCAGCTGCTGCCGGAGCTCGCCCGCCAGCCGGGCGGCCGCCTCCAGACGCCCGCCGGCCAGCAGGATCTCCAGCTGGGCCAGGAGGACTTCGGCTCGCTCCAGGTGGTCCATCGACGCCCGACTCCCGTGCCAGCTGGCCCTGCGGTCTGCGGGTGCGTCCTGCACCGTTTCCGTCGCGCGTCCTGCGGCGGCTGCTCTGCCGGTTGTCTTACCAGCCGTCCTCGCGCACGTCCGGCGCTTCGTGCCGCTCGCCCCAGACCATGCCCACGCCGACGGTGAGGTTGCTCAGCTCGTCGATGAGGATGAAGCTGCCCGTGGCCCGGTTGCTGCGGTAGTCGTCGCAGTACAGCGGCCGCTGGGTCTTGATGATGCAGCGCCCGATCTCGTTGAGGGCCAGGCCCTGCGCGTTGCCGTCGCGGTGCAGGCTGTCCACGTCGATCTGGTAGCGCAGCTCCTTGATGAAGCCCTTGACCGTGCGGGTGGTGTGCCGGATCAGGTACTTCCTGCGGGGCCGCATGGGCTCGTCGCTCATCCAGCAGATGGCGGCCTCGAACTCGGACTCGATGCGCGGGATGTTGTTGGGCCTGCACAGCATGTCGCCGCGGCTGATGTCGATGTCGTCGGCCAGGGTCAGCGTCACCGACATCGGCGCGAAGGCGTGGTCCAGCTCCCCGCTGAAGGTGACGATGCTCTGCACCTGGCTGCGCATGCCCGAGGGCAGCACCACGACCTCGTCGCCCACGGCCACGGCGCCGGACTCGATCCGCCCCATGTAGCCGCGGAAGTCGTGCAGCTCGGGCGTCTGCGGGCGGCTGACCAGCTGCACGGGGAAGCGGAAGTCGATCAGGTTGCGATCGCTGCCGATCTCCAGGTTCTCCAGCAGGCCCAGCAGCGTCCAGCCCTCGTACCAGGGCATGTTCTCCCCGCGGGTCACCACCATGTCGCCGTGCAGCGCCGACATGGGCAGAAAGCGGATGTCGACGGTGCCGAGCTTGGCCGCCCAGTCGCGGAACCCGGTGCGGATCGCCTCGTAGCGCTCCTCGTCGTAGTCGACCAGGTCCATCTTGTTGATGGCGACGATCAGGTGCGGGATGCCCAGCAAGGAGGCGATGAAGGCGTGGCGGCGGCTCTGGGTGGTCACGCCGTTGCGCGCGTCGATGAGGATGATGGCGGCGTTGGCGGTGGAGGCGCCGGTGACCATGTTCCGGGTGTACTGAACGTGCCCGGGGGTGTCCGCGATGATGAAGCTGCGCTTGGGGGTGCTGAAGTAGCGGTAGGCCACGTCGATGGTGATGCCCTGCTCGCGCTCGGCGCGCAGGCCGTCGGTGATCAGCGCCAGGTCCAGCCCCTCCTGGCCCCGCTTCTCGGTGACGTCGCGGACGTGCTTGAGCTGGTCCTCGAACACGGCCTTGCTGTCGACCAGCAGCCGCCCG
>CALCXL010000829.1 GCA_937907595.1 uncultured Pseudomonadota bacterium | reverse complement strand
GTGAAGATCACCGATTCAACGGACATGCAGTTCGCAGAGGGGCCGGGGGCGGGTTCGCGGAGTCGATGGGCTCCAGGCGCAAGGGCGCCTGGGCGGTCTCGGGGGGCGGCTGCGCCCCCCCGCAGGACGGCATGCGCCGGGTGGGCGTCTCTGCGGGGTCCCTGCCCAGCAGCTCCCGCACCCGGGCCGCCAGGACCCGACCGACGGCGGCGTCGGCCGGGAGGCGAGCCAGGGCCTGGGCCACCTGGAGGGCGCCGTCGGGGCGGTCCTGGGGCCGCAGCCGCAAGCAGGAGGCCACGACCGCGGCCAGCCCGGGGTGCGCCCTCCGCATCCGCTGGAACGCGGAGTCCCGCTCCAGCAGCGGCTCGACGCACATCACCCGGGCCAGCACCGAGGGGATCGACCGCCCTTCGAACAGCCGCTGCCCGCTGAAGAGCTCGTAGAGGATCGCGCCCAGGGCGAAGAGGTCCGTCCGCCCGTCCACGGCCAGCCCGCGGGCCTGCTCGGGGGCCATGTACACCGGCGTTCCCTTGACCCGCCCGCGCTCGGTGGTCGCGCCGTTCCAGCCACTCTGCGCCGCCTTGGCCACGCCGAAGTCCATCAGCTTGACCCTGCCCCGACGGTCCAGCATCACGTTCGCGGGCTTCAGGTCGCGGTGCACCAGGCCCAGGGGCAGGCCGTCGACCAGGGTGTTGTGGGCGGCGTGCAGCGCCCCGGCGATCTGGACGCCGACGCCGATGATCTGCTCGGCCGTCAGGCAGTCCCCGTCGCGCACCAGGCGGTGCAGGGTGACGCCGTCCACCAGCTCCAGGGCGATGCAGGGTCGACCCTGGACCGAGTCGATGTCGTAGGTCCGCACGATGTTGGCGTGCTGCAGCGCGCGCCCCAGGCGGGCCTCGGCCTTCAGGGCCCGGAGCACCTGTTCGACGGGGCCCCCGACGTCCCTTCGCAGCACCTTGAGGGCCAGGACCTGCCGGCTCCCGTCGCGCCCCAGCCGCTCGGCCCGGAACACCCGGGCCATGCCGCCCTCGCCCAGCAAGCCGGTCAGCCGGAAGGCGGCGAAGGCCACCGGGAGGTCCTGCGCGCGCAGCCGGTCGATGCTGCGGGGGGTCTGGGCGTCGGGGGTGGGGTCGAGTGGGTCCATCGTCGGCATCTCCTGTGCAGTCAGAGGATGGTCCCGGAGCGGGCCCGCCACCGTTTCGTCCCATTACCCCTGGGCGGAACGTGCTCCGGGCCGGCGCCGCGCCGCCCTCGGCGCCGTCGCCCGACCGCGCCGTTCCCGGGCAACGATCGGAATAGATCGCTCCCCCGACCGTACAATCCCGCACCGGCGCGGGGAGCGTCGGGAGAGGAGTGCAGGTGGGCGGTCTTTCGATCCTCTGGGACCCGCGGGCCACGCTGGAGGCGGTGCGCGACGCCCCCGGCCGTCCCTGGTTGGCGCCCCTGCTGATCGTGGTCCTGGTGGGCGCGGCGGCGACCTCCTTCCACTTCGTGCGCATGGACGTCAGCGCACAGCTGCTCGAGCAGATGGCGGCCAACCTGCCCGAGGGCCAGGAGGACGCGCTGGACAAGATGGAGGGGATGATCGGCTTCATCGCCGCGTTCACCATGGTGGCGGCCTACGTCGGCCCCGTGATCTGGCTGCTGGCCATGGGCTTCGTGGCCTGGCTGATGTCGAAGGTCTTTGGCGGCTCAGGCTCCTTCACCCAGGGCCTCGCCGTGGCCGCCCTGGCCCAGATGCCCCAGGTCTACGCGGGCGTCCTGACCGTGCCGGTCTCCCTGCTCCGCGCCACCCCGCCGGGCCTGCAGGACCTGCAGTCGCTGCTGCGCGTGCACCCCGCCGCCTTCTCCGACCTGGCGGCCACCGACCCGCTCTTCGCGCTGTCCTCGGCCTTCGGCCTCTTCGCGCTGTGGAGCCTGGCCATGGCGATCGCGGGCACGTCCATCGTCTTCGACATCAAGCCCTGGCAGTCGGCCCTCGGCTGGACGCTCCTCAAGGTGAGCGGCACGGCGATGGCGGTGGCGGGCGCGATGGCAGGCGCGGCGGCGGGGGGCGTGTCGTGAAGGCGCTGCGCATGGTCGGCGTGCTGCTCCTGGGCGTGGTCGTCGTGGCGATCTCCCTGCCCAAGGGCAGCCGCGGGCCGCAGAAGAAGGGGCCGACCGTCTACGTGGAGGTCCTGGCCCTGGGGGAGCTGAACAAGGACGTCTCCGCGACGGGCAAGCTGGAGCCGAAGGAGTCGATCCAGATCAGCGCCGAGGTCCTGGGCAACGTCCAGGAGGTCCTGGTGGCCGAGGGCGACGTGGTGGAGCGCGGGCAGCTGCTCCTGCGCATCGACCGCGGCAAGCTGCAGGAGGACATCGACCGCCTGGAGGCCCAGCGGCGCCTGGACTCCATCACCATCGACGGCGCCGGGCTGCGGCTGCGCAAGGCCGACGGGGACCTGGCGCGCACCCGGGACCTGCACGGCAAGGGCATCGTCTCCGACGCCGACCTGGAGTCGACCGACCTGCAGCGGGAGCAGGCCAAGGTGGACGTGGACGCGGCGGTGGAGCGGCAGCTGCAGACCGCGGCCAGCCTGCGCGCCCTGCGCTCGGACCTGGACAAGACGGCGGTGAAGGCGCCCCTCACCGGCACGGTGCTGCAGGTCCAGCGCAAGGTGGGCGAGGGGGTGGCCCCAGGCATGGGCGGATCGGCGGGCACGGCGCTGGTCAAGATCGGCGACCTGAGCAGCATCCTGGTGGAGGTGGCCATCGAGGAGGCGGAGATCGCCCTGGTCGCCGTCGGCCAGGCCGCCCACGTGGAGGTGGACGCGCTGCCCGACGAGCGCTTCGCTGCCGTGGTGGAGGAGGTCGCCATCGAGGGGCGCACGGGGAGCCGCGGCGCCGTGGTCTTCGACGCCCGCCTGCGCCTGCTGGAGCCGTCGGTGCAGCTTCGCGCGGGCATGAGCGCGCGCGCCGACATCCACGTCGGCCAGGAGTCGGACGTGCTGGTGGTGCCCCAGGCGGCGCTGCGGGAGGTGGACGACGAGGAGATCGCCTTCGTCGAAGAGGACGGCGTGGTCCACCGCCGGACCCTGGCGACGGGCACCTCCAACGAGACCCACCTGGTCGTCGTCAGCGGCCTGGAGCCGGGCGACCGCGTGGTCACGGGCCCCCACCGCGCCCTCAAGGACCTGAAGGACGGCGACTCCGTGCAGGCGGAGATCGAGGGCGCCGACGAGGCGGAAGAGGCCGACGACGACGACTCGGCGCGCTGATGCGGGTGCTGCTCGAGGCCCTGCCCATCGCCTTCTTCGCGCTGCGCACGAACCTGGTGCGCAGCCTGCTGACGGTGCTGGGCATCATCATCGGCGTGGCCGCGGTGGTGGGCGTCGTCGCGGTGGTGCAGGGCCTGCAGCACCTCTTCACCCAGGAGATGCAGGGGGTGGGCGCCACCTACGTGCTCCTGCTGCCCAACCAGACGGCCGACGAGGAACACAACCGCCGCATCGAGCTCACCTGGGAGGACGGCCAGGCGGTGCTGGAGGAGGCCGAGGACGTGGCCGCGTTGACGCCCCTGTGGCAGCGCAGCGATCGCGTGGCGTCGGGGCGGTCCAGCTGGGACACCAAGATCGTGGCCGTGTCCCCCGGCTACCAGGACATCAACAACCACTTCGTCGACCGCGGGCGCTTCGTCTCCGAGCGGGACATGCGGGCCTACCAGAAGGTGGCGGTGGTGGGCCGGCGGGTGGCGCAGGAGCTGGGCCTGGGGAAGCGGCCGGTGGGGCAGCGCATCACGCTGGCGGGGGTGCCCTTCGTGGTGGTGGGGCTGATGGAGGAGAAGGGGCAGATGCTGGGCGACGACCGGGACGACCTGGTGATCATCCCCTTCCAGACGGCCGAGCGGCTCTTCGGGGAGCAGGACGTGCTCGCCTTCGCCCTCAAGGCCAGCCGTCCCGACCGGGTGGATCGCGCGCGCGAGCAGATCGACACGATCATGCGCCGCCGCTACCCCGTGGCCGAAGGCGACGCCCCCACCTGGCGGGTCATGCTGCAGAGCGAGATCCTGGACTCGATCCAGTCGGTGCTCGGCGCCTTCACGGGGGTCATGGCCGGGGTCGTCGGGTTCAGCTTGCTGGTGGCCGGCATCGGGATCATGAACATCATGCTGGTGTCCGTGACCGAGCGGACGCGGGAGATCGGCGTGCGCAAGGCGCTGGGGGCCACGCGGCGCATGATCGCCAGCCAGTTCCTCATCGAGGCGCTGGTGCTGAGCGTGGCCGGGGGCCTCATCGGGGTGGTGGTGGG
>CALCXL010000828.1 GCA_937907595.1 uncultured Pseudomonadota bacterium | reverse complement strand
GCTGTTGGAGGGGTACAGCACCGCCTGCAGGCGCTGCCCGAAGTCGGTCGACGTCGTGGGCGCGGTGCCCGTGTAGTCCATCGTGACCTGGCAGCCGGGCGAGCTCAGACCGATCATGTAGTAGCCGACGGTCGACGCCAGATCGAGGTTGACCGGCCCGCTCTCCACCCACCGCGTGCCCCAGCTGGCCTCCACCTGGACGTCGCGGGTGAACTGGCGAACCCAGGGTCCGGTGGCGCTGGAGCCCGAGTACAGCGCCATCTTGACGTCGTCGTCGCAGGCGGGGTCGAACTGGTAGGCGAACTGGCGCAGGCGCGTGTTCTGGTCGACGCGGAAGACCTGGCCCTCGAAGAAGTTGAGGGGGAGCACCTCCGTGGACGTGGAGTCGAACTCGTCCGCGGTGGAGTCCACGGTGTAGAGCTGCTGGGGGTAGTAGCCGGTGCCGAAGTTGTTGAAGACCTGCGCGGCGTCCAGGGGGTTCTGGTTGACCTGACCGCCGTGCAGCGGCGCGCCCCAGTCCAGGGGCTGGTCCACGTTGCCCAAGGCCGGCGACGGGGAGCTTGGTGGGTAGAAGTAGGGGTAGGCCAGGTCCGTGGCGCTCCAGGACATCCCCACCCAGTAGACGTAGCCCGGGTCCATCTGCACCTGCAACTCGCTGGGGCCCCACCAGTGCTCGCCCTCCGTACCCGAGCTGAAGAAGATGCCGTTGGCCACCTGCTCGAAGGGCGTGCTCGCACACTCGGTGTAGGTGGTGCCGGCGCAGCGGTAGACGTACCAGTTGACGATGGGGCAGAGCGAGAAGGGGAAGGTGGTGGTGTAGCAGGCGGCGTTGCGCTCGAGCTGCTGGCTGAAGCCCTGCAGCACCGTGGGGCTGTCCACCCGGTAGAAGTTGCCCTTGGCCCGCGGGGTGTCGCCCGTGGTGATCTGGCCGCTGTGCTCCACGCCGATGGCGTCGACGTCGACCGTCTCCCCCGCCCAGGAGGTGATGCGCGCGTGCACCCGGACGCTGGTGGTCAGGAAGGTCTGCGAAGGCACCAGCGAGGCGGCGAGGGAGACGTAGATGCCGCCCAGGTACTGGCCGAAGCCGATCGTGTCGACGGGCGCGGTGGTGTCGTAGGACACGAAGACCGCGGTCGCGGCATCCCAGCAGACCAGCACGCCGTAGTACTTGCCGGCCTCCACGTCCACGCCCAGGGCCGGGCTCTCCTGCCAGGCGAAGGCCGAGGCGGAGACGTCGCCCTCCTCCACCTGGGTGCCGGCGTCGATGCGGGTGTAGGTGCCCGAGGACGACGCGCTCTCGTAGACGTACCAGGACAGCGGCTTGTCCAGCGTGTCCTTCATCTTGAACTCGACGTGGTCGAGGGTGCCGTCGTACTGCGCTTGCAGCTTCAACCCGCGGCACTTGCTGGTGGCGCTGGTGGAGGAGGTGACTCCCCCCACCGTGTCGACGTTGACGGCCGAGGCCACCGACGGACAGAGCAGGGCCAGGACCAGCGCGGCCCACGCCGGCGCGAATTCAAGACGATTCCCCATGCGACCACTCTCCCCGCAGCAGCTCCGCCCCCCGACAGGGAGACGTGAAGCGCCGGCAGTTTAGCGCCCTGGGAGCGGGCGCGGCCCGGGCAGCCCGGGTCCCCTCCTGGAGGGTCGGGGAGGTCGCACCTTTCCTACTCGCGATCGAAGGGGATCACCGTGACGTTGTCGTCGCCGACCAGCGCCTTGAGCGCCTTCAGCAGCGTCGTGGTCGTGCCCTCCTCGGCGCCCGGGACCTCCGCGTCGGCGGTGCCCACGATCGTGCCGAAGAGATCGGCGGGGTGGTAGGCGGAGGCTGCGGCGGCGTTGGCCGACTCCAGGGTCACCTCCTCCACCAGGGGCAGGAGGGCCAGGGGGTCGTAGCCGGTGCGGCGCTTGCGGACCTCGTAGCTCAGCCGCTTGGCCGGCGTGTCGGCGTAGAAGGCGGCGCTGTTGAGGATCGAGCTGCGGGCGTACTGGAGCTCGGCCTCTGTGATGCCGTCGGCTGCGAAGGACTCCAGCATCTCCAGCATCAACGTGAGCGCGGGCAGGGCGTCTTCGGTGGCGGGGAAGACCCACATGTTCCAGGCGCTGAAGTCGCGGAAGTGGGTCCAGGGGGAGTAGGCCCCGTAGCTCCAGCCCCGGGCCTCGCGGATCTCCGACATCATCCGGGTGCCGAAGCCGTAGCCGCCGAAGGCCTCGTTGGCGACCCACGCCGCCGCGTACTCGGGGCCCTCGGGCCGCAGGTACAGGTGGCCCAGGTGCATCTGGACCTGGGTGCGCTCGGGCTTGTCGATGAGCCACAGCGTGCGGCCCTGGGGGGCGGCGGGGTCGTCGCGGAGCTCGGGCTCGCTGCGGTTGCCCACCAGCTTGCCCATGACCTTGGCCAGGTCGCCGCCGGCGCCGGCGTCGAAGTCGCCCATGAGCGCCGCGATGGCCTCGGACGATGCGAACCAGTCGCGGTAGAACCCCTGGACGTCGGCCCGGGTCAGCGTGCTGAGGCTGGTCTCCGTGCCCAGGACGGGGCGCGCGTAGGGGTGGCCGGCGTACAGGCCCTCCTCGTAGAAGCGGCGGCCCAGGCTGCGGTCGTCGTTGCGGGACTCGACGATGTCGGCCTTGGTCTCCTCCACCAGGTCCGCCAGGTCGTCGGCGTCGAAGCGGGGATACTGCAGCGCCTCGGAGAGCAGGGACGCTACCAGCGGCCAGTTCTCGCTCAGCACCGACCCGGAGAGCGTGATCGAGTCGGCGCCCACGCCCGCGCCGATGGACGCGCCCAGGCCCTCCAGGGTGCGCTCGAACACGTCGCGGGAGCGGTCCTGGGTGCCGCGCAGCAGGAGGTCGGCCGTGAGGTTGGCCAGGCCTTCCTTGCCCTCGGGGTCCCGGGAGGAGCCATTGGGCAGGACGAAGCGGAACCAGACCATGGGCACCGTCGGGTCGGGCACCAGCATGCGCGTCCAGCCCAGCTTCTGGGCGACGTTCACCTCACCCAGGGTCCACGGCGGCTCGCCCTCGTGGGGGCGGCCGACCACAGGGGGCAGCTCACCGCCGGTGGCGGGCGCGGCGGGCAGCTTGCCCTTGTGGGCCATGGGCTTCTCACCCTTGGGGTGCGCGATGACCGACGTGCTGCGCGCGTCCGTCAGCCAGGTCTGGGCGACGCGCTGGACGTCGGCGGCGGTGACGTTGCGGTAGCCCTCGATGCGCTTGAGGCCCACCTGCCAGTCGCCCGCGGCGACCTCGTAGAAGCCGGCCAGGCCCGCGCGTCCGCTGTTGCTCAGCAGCTCGCCGTAGGACATGGACAGCAGCTGGTTGCGCGCGCGGCTCAGCTCCTCCTCGCCCACCGGGGTGTCGCGCAGGCGGGCGATCTCGTCGCGGACGACGGCCAGGGCGGTGGCGGCGGCCTTGCCCGAGCGGAGCGTGGTGGTGAAGGTGTACAGCGCCTCGTGCTGGAAGGGCGGCAGGTAGGCGCCGACGGAGGCGGCCACGCCGGTGTCCACCAGGCGCCGCTGCAGGCGGGAGGAGTCGCCGGCGGTCAGGATCGCGTCGAGCACGGCCAGGGCCGGGGCATCGGCGTGGGTCAGGGCGGGCACCTTGTAGCCGAGCTCCGCCATCTCCATCTCGATGGGCTGCTCCATCACGATGTGCCGCGCTTCGGTCTGCTCCGGCTCGTCGCCGTGCTCCAGGCGCTGCAGATCGCTGGCGGGGATGCCGCCGTAGGCCGCCTCGATCAGGGCCAGGGCCTCGTCGGTGTCGAAGGAGCCCGCGAGCACGATCGTGGCGTTGTTGGGCGCGTAGTAGGCCTTGTAGAAGGCCAGGCAGTCCTCGACCGTGTAGCCCTGGATGTCGACGTCCCAGCCGATCGTCGGCCAGTGGTACCGGTTCTGCGTGAAGGCGGTGGACCAGAGCTGCTCCTCCATCGCGCCCTCGGGGCTGTTGTCGACGCGGTAGCGGCGCTCGTTGCGCACGACCTCGATCTCCGCCTTGAGCTCGTCCTCGCCGATCTGCAGGCCGTCCATGCGCGTGGCCTCCAAGTCCACGATCATCGGCAATTTGTCCTTCGGAAGGGACACGTGATACGCGGTGATGTCGAGCCAGGTCCAGGCGTTCAGATCGGGGCCGCCGGCCTCTTCGATCGTGCGGGAGAAGTGCTTGTCGTCGTACTTGTCCGTGCGCTTGAACATCATGTGCTCGAACAGGTGCGCCAGGCCGGTCTTGCCCTCCACCTCGTCCCCGGAGCCCACGTCGAAGTAGGTGTGGTAGGCGATGGTGTCCGCGCTGTCGTCGGGGATCAGCAGGACGTCCAGCTGGTTGGAGGGCAGGCGGTAGCGCTCGAGGCTGAGCTTGCCGACGAAGGGGGTGCTGGAGACGTGCTCGAACATGCTGGTGGGCTT
>CALCXL010000827.1 GCA_937907595.1 uncultured Pseudomonadota bacterium | reverse complement strand
GCCCGCGCCCCGGCTGGCCGACTACGCCCCGCACATCCCGCCGACGCTCTGCGCCGTGGTCAATCGGCTGCTGGAGAAGGACCGCTCCAACCGCTACCCCGACGCGGGCTCCCTCCGCGATGAGCTGATCGCGCACCTGTCCCCCGATTGCACGCTGCAGGCCGCCTCCTCCCGCCACGCCGATCCCCGGGACCTGCCCCTGGCCGTCGTGGGCGCCCTGGAGGCCGCGGGCCGCGCTGAGGAGGTGCGACGCGAGCACGCCGGGCTGGTGCGGGGGGCCGGCGCCATGCTGGTGCCCGGCGGCCGCGTGCCCACCCCGGACCCCACCAACGCCCAGATCCTGGTGGAGCACCGCGCCCCGCCGGCCCGCCCCTGGTTCGACAAGACGCCGCCCCCCGACGCCGCGCTGACCCGCCCCTTCCCGGGCGCCGACGCAGAGGCCCCCACCCCCGAAGCGGCGGTGCGGGAGGGGGACGAGGCGCGGCCGGGCGAGCTCCTGTTCCCCCGGGGGGACGACATCCTGGAGCTGGAGGAGGTGGCCGAGCTGTTCGCGCCGGCCTTCCGCGGCCGCGATCACCTGGTCACGGCGGCCCTGGAGGGCTACCGCGGAGCGGAGGAGCGGCCCTCAGTGCAGTGGTTCAAGGGCGCGCCGGGCAGCGGCCGCACCCGCCTGCTGGCGGAGATCCGGGACCTCCTCCGCTTCGAGATCGGCGCCATGGTGCTGCCGTCCCGGGGTCAGGACCCGGCCGTGGGCATGTCGGCTGCCCGCATCTGGTTCGAGCGGATGCCGCGCCTGCTGCGGGACCTGGGCGCGGAGAACGTCGCAGGCACCCTGGGCCCCTCGGCGGCCATGGCCCTGGACCTCTGCCCCGGCCTGGCCGACCTCTTCCAGACGATGGGCATCGACCCGGCGCCCCCGGATCCGGGCTCCCGCCGCATCCTGTACTACCAGGCGGCCGAGCGCATGATCTCCCTGGTCTCCTCGGAGAGTCCGGTGGTCCTGTTGACCGACGACGCCGAGCGCATGGATCCGGACTCCCTGGATCTGCTGCGCTACCTGGCGACGCCCCGCCCCGACGACTCGCCCCTGCGCGGTCGGCCCCGGCTGATCGTGCTGGCCGGCGACGGCGAGGTCGCGCCCTGGGCGGGGGAGGGCATCCCCATCCCGGTCCTGCTGGGCCCGGACATCTCCGTCACCCTGCAGACGGCCCTGGGCTGGACCGTGCCGCCGAGCCGACTGGCCCGCCGCGCCGTCATCGAGCACCGCAACGACACCCCGCGCCAGCTACTGGACTGGGTGCGTTCGCTGCTGCAGGAGGCCGGCTTCGCGTCGGGCCGTGAGGCCACGGAGGACGACCTGCTGGCCGCGGCGTCGGGCGATCCGCGGCTGCGCTGGAAGGCGCGCATGCGGGGCCTGGATCAGGTCGGGCTGGAGGCCGTCGGCGTGCTGGGGCTGGTCAACCGACCCGTCGTGCTGGACTGGCTGATCACGGCCGGCAGCTGGTCCGACGAGGACCAGATCATCGAGGCGGTCAACGCCGTGGTGCGCCGTGGCCTGGCCAGCGAGCGCCCCGCCGGCGGGAGTTGGGGTCTGGAGCTGGTCGACCGGGAAGCCGGCGACGTGGCCTGGGAGCTCCTGGACGACGCCGCCCGCCGCGCCGCCGCCGCCGCCTTCGCAGCGCGGGTGACCGAGGACCACCCCCAGCACCCCGCCGCCCCCGACGAGCGCCCTGCGTTGGCGGCGCGGGCCTACCTCAAGGCCGGCATGCCGGAGACGGCGCTGCCCCTGCTGGCCGCCGCCACCCGCTTCGAGCAGGCGGCCGGACGCAGCGCCACGGGCCTGGCGATGGCGGACCTGTGGGTGGAGACCGCCCAGCACACCGGCGACGCGGACCTGGCCGAGGCCCTCAACCTGCGGGTGGAGCTGGCCTGCGCGGCCTGCGAGTGGGCGCGGGCGGAGAAGGACCTGGATCGCATGGAGGAGCTGGCGGGCGAGGACCTGCAGAGCCTGCTCGGGGTGTTCACGGCCCGCGCGACCATGTGCCAGCAGTCCCAGGACCACGAGGGCGTGATCGACGCCGTGGAGAAGGCATTTCACGCTGCGCTGCAGGTGGACGCGCCCCGGGAGGTGCTCTTCCGGCTGTCGCATCTGGTGGCCAGCGTGGACCAGCGGGCGGGCTCCCTGGTCACCGCCCGGGACCGCTGGCTGGGCATCGCCGCGGAGGCCCGCGCCACGGTGAACCCCTACTGGGAGATGCTCGGGCGGGCGGCAGCGGCGGCCGCGGACCAGCACCTGGGTGAGGTGGAGGCCGCCGACCACGGCTTCCGCAAGGCCCGGCAGCTGGCCGAGGACCAGTGCGACGACCTGACGATCCTGCAGATCGACCTGAACCTGGCCGGGCTGCACGCCCTGCGCGGCAACGCGGGCCGCGCGCTGGCGGAGACGCAGGAGGTGGCCGACGGCGCGGCCGAGCTGGGCGCCCTGCGCGTGCTGGGCCAGGCCATGACCAACCTGGGAGAGTTCTGCCGCCGCCTGGATCGGCTGGAAGATGCCGAGGGCCACCTGGAGCGCAGCGAGCGGATCCTGCGCAACACCGAGCAGCGCGTGACGCTGTCCCTCTGCTTGGCGGAGCGCGCCTTGGCGGCCCTGCAGGCCGGCGATCTGGACGGAGCGCAGAACCACGCCGCCGGCGCTGGCATGGCGGCCACCCTGTGCCGGGGCGTGCTGCTGGAGCAGGAGCGCGTGCACTACGCGGTGGGTCGCGTGGCGGAGGTGCGGGGCGATCGCATGGCCCTCGCCGCCGCCAAGGCCGCGGCCATCGACTGCCTGGAGCAGCAGGCGGCGCACCTGGGACCGGAGAACCTGGGTCGCTGGATCTCGGTGACGTCCCGCCTGGACGTCGTCAGCTGGGCTGGCTGGAGCCCCCGCGTTCGCCGTTGAGGGGCTGATCCCCGTCGCCCCCTTCGCCTGACCGGGCGGCTGCGCATGGGATGTCGACCGGTCCCAGCCCCAGGCCTGCAGCGATCGACGTCCGGCGCATGACCGTTGGTCGTCGGGACGGTACGTTCAGCGACGCGATGGCAGCGCCGCGTCGCCGCTTCGAACTGGACGCCCGTGGCTGACGACCGAGCAGACTTCTTCTACTCCCTGACCCCCGAGCGGGTGCTCGACGCGGTGGAGTTGGACGGGCGCCGTTGCACCGGGCGCTTCATCGTCCTCAACTCCTACGAGAACCGCGTCTACCAGCTGGAGCTGAGCGACGAGAGCTACGTCGTGGCGAAGTTCTACCGTCCCGGCCGTTGGTCCGACGACGCCATCCTGGACGAGCACGACTTCCTGCTGGATCTGCAGGACGCCGAGGTGCCGGTGGCCGCGCCCATGGAGCTGCCCGGGGGCTCCACGCTGAGCGACATCGGCGGCATCCGCTTCTCCCTCTTCCCGCGCATCGGCGGCCGCGCCCCCGAGGAGATGAACGACGAGCAGCTTCGGCAGTTGGGGCGCCTGCTGGCCCGCCTGCACGGCGTGGGCGGCAAGGAGGAGGCCGAGCACCGGCCGGAGATGACCCCGCAGACCTACATCGGCAACAACCTGCAGTGGGTGCTGGACCACGACATGATCCCTTCGGGGCCCCGGGAGCCCTACGCGGACATCGCCCGGCGGATCCAGGACCGGATCACGCCGCTGTTCGAGGGGGTCGAGTTCCAGCGCATCCACGGGGACTGCCACCTGGGCAACCTGCTGTGGACCCCCTCAGGGCTGGTGTTCCTGGACTTCGACGACATGGTGATGGGCCCGCCGGCCCAGGACCTGTGGTTGATGGTGGGGGGCCGCGACGCCTGGGCGCAGCGGCGGCTGCAGCTGCTGCTGGAGGGCTACGAGTCGATGATGCCCTTCGCCCGCGGCACGCTGAAGCTGTTCGAGCCGCTGCGGGCGATGCGCATGGTGCACTGGGCTGCCTGGATCGCGCGGCGCTGGCAGGACCCGGCCTTCCCCATGGCGTTTCCCACCTTCGGCACCCGCGGCTGGTGGGAGACCGAGGTGAGCGAGTTGCACCGGCAGCTGGCCCGCATCGACGAGGTCATCGCTCAGTACGCGGCGCCCACGGGGTTCAGCAACGCCTGGAACACCGGGTTCTGATCCACGCCGCCGTCGGCCCGCTCCACCCGCAAGCCCAGGTCGCGCGGACCCTCGGGAGCCAGGCCCGTGGCCTCCAGCGCGGCGCGGCTTCCCAGCGCCAGGACCGCTGAGGCGGCCACGGTCGTGCAGGCCGGGCTGGCCCCCGCGCGCCGGGCCAGGGACTGATCCCGCAGCCGCGCAGTCCCCCGAACGTCGCCGTCCGGCCCGAAGACCGCCACGTGCCAGCCCCGCCCCAGGGTCGCGTCCTGGGATCCCTGCGCGCGCACGACGTCGCCGCCGTCGACCAGGAAGTCCCCCATCCCCGCGTCCAGCAGCCGGGCCACCGCGCGGTCGATGGCGTAAGCCTGCCGCAGCTCGGCGGCGTCGATGGGGGCCCGACTGCCCAGGGCGCGCGCCGTGCGGCGGGCCGCGGCCTCGGCGGCCTCCAGCTCAGGCCCGCTCGGCACCGCAGCCACGCGGGCGATCTCGGCGCGTGCGCTGTCCAGGGCCCCCTGCGCCGCCTCCCGCCCGGTTGAGGGGGTGAGCAGGCGGATCAGCAGACGCCCGCTGCCCACGGACGCGTCCAGCACCAGGGGCTCGAGCGGTGGGGTGGGGCTGGGCGTGGGAGCAGGGGTCGGGGTGGGCGCGGCCGGCGGCGGCGGCGACGAGCAGGCGGTCAGGAGGACCCAGAGCAGGAGGGCCGTGAGGCCGCCGCGCGCGCTCAAAACCGGAGGGAGAGGCCGCCGTTGAAGTTGAAGACACCCTGGGTGGGTGCCCACTCCGCGCTGACCAGCTCGGCGATCTCTTCGGCGTACATGACGCCGCCCTTCAGGCCGACGTGCGCGCCCAGGTTCTTCAGGAACATGATGTCCACGCCGCCCTTGATCATGAACCCGAGGCTGCCGCGAGGCTCCGTGGGGCCGTCGGGGCTGCCCCGCCGCACGGTCGCGTAGATTGTGCTGGTGAAGTCGGCGCCCACGAAGGGCCGCACGATCTTGTGGAAGTCGCCGCGCCAGGAGCCGCCGACGGAGAAGTTGGGCAGGGTGTGCACCTGCTGGATCTCCTGTCCGGACTCCTCGTCCAGCACCGTCAGCCCCACCGCCCAGAAGTCCACCGCCACGTCGATGGCCACCTGGGGGTGCACGAGCACGCCCAGGTCCAGGCCGAACTCGCCGAAGTGCAGGTAGTAGTTGGTGTAGCCGCCGTGCAGCCGCACCGAGACCCACTGCCGGTCCGTCGGCCCGCGGCGGGTGGTGCTGGCGCGCGCGCTCCGGCTGGCGGTGTAGTCGCCGCGGCCGCGCGCACGCGAAGAATCGCCGTACTCGTCGTCCTCGTCGTCCCGGCGGGAGGCCCGGTCGTCCTCTTCGTAGCGGCTGCGGGAGGGGCGGGCGCGCACCTCGTTGTCGCCCTCCTCGTCGTAGCTCCGGCGCCGGTCCGGGTAGCCGTCAGCGTTGTAGGCCAGCCGGTCGTCCTCGCGGTCCTCCAGGCGGTCGAAGTCGCCCTCCTCTTCGTCCTCCTCTCCGTAGCCGTCGTCCTCCTCGTCCCGGCGATCCGCACGGTCGTAGCTGCGCTCGCGGCGCTCGCCCCCGGCGTCGCGGGAGTCGTCGGACTTGTCTCCCTCAAAGCCGCGCGCGCGGGCGTAGGGGTCGTAGTCGTCCCGCCGGCGGGAGACGGGCTCGGGGTCCGCTTCCTCCTCCTCGCCGTAGGTGATGATGTGGCCCTCGCGGAGCTCCTCGTCGTCCTCTTCGGCGTAGTCGCCGTCGTCCTCTTCGATCACGAAGCCCGGATCGTCGTCCTCGATGATGAAGCCGTCGTCCTCCGATTCGATGGCCGAGGCCAGGGCGAACTCGGCGGCCTCGGCCTCCTCGCGTCGGCGCTCGTCGTCGGCGCGGCGGCGATCCGAGCTGCGGCGTTCGGCGTCGGCGCGGTCGCGCTCTTCGCTGGCGGCCAGGGCGGCGGCCTCGCGGCGCTCCTCCTCCCGGCGCTCGGCGGCGGCCTTGCTGCGGCTCTCCTCCCGGCGGGCCTCTTCCTCGGCCTCCCGGGCGGCGCGGCGGTCGTCTTCGCGGCGGCGTTCGGCGTCGGCGGCCCGTCGCTTGTCCTCCTCCTCGCGCTCCCGCTCTTCGGCCAGGCGCCGGAGCTCATCGCGGCGCTCCCGCTCGGCCAGGGCCTTCTTCTCCTCGTCGTCCCGGCGTCGACGGTCCTCCTCCGCCTGGCGACGCTCGTCCTCGCGGCGGCGGCGATCCTCCTCGGCCCGGCGGCGCTCGTCGTCCTCCCGCTTGCGTCGGGCGTCCTCGACGCGCTGGCGTTCGGCGTCCTCCTCGGCCTTGCGCGCGGCCTCGCGCGCCTCTCGCTCGCGGCGCTCGTCGGCCTTCTTGCGCTGGGTGTCGCTGTCCAGCTCGTCCAGGTCCAGGTCCTCGTCGCCCAGGTCGCCGAAGGGGTCGTCCTCCTCGACGAGCTCGTCCTCCGACTTGATCAAGCGGCCGTTGCGGTCCCGGTTCATCCACTTCGGCTTGTCCGCCTTCTCCTCGTCCTCCTCCTCAAAGTCGTCGAAGTCAGGCTCCTCGAACTTCGGCTTGGAGGCGGCGGCGACGGCGGCGGCGGTGTCCTCGCGGGCTTCCCCGGTGGCCAGCTCCATGGCCAGGTCGGGGATCTGGTCCAGCAGGAGGTCCGGCTTGCGGCTGACGGTCTTGATCACCTGGCGGACCATCGCGCCGCTCTTGACGTCGTGGACCTGGGCGGTGACCTCGTAGCCGTCGCCCGCGGGACCCACGGTGCCGGTGATGACGTGCGTATGCCCTTCGCCCTTGCCGAAGGCCTGCCAGCAGCTCTTGCTGCCCCCGCAGCCGTCGGTGATCTCCGAGGCCTTGGCGGAGATCACGAGCTCCCAGTCCCCGGCGATGTCCAGCTCGCTGGAGACCAGCGACGCGATGTTGTCCGCAGCGCCCTGCTCCACCCCGCCGACGGCGACGAACGGGAGGGCACCCGCCGTGCCGGCCAGGGCCGAGGCGGGCAGCAGCACGGCGGTCAACGCGATGGTCAGCAGGAGATCGCGGAGCGGATCGCAGTTCGTCATCAAGTTCGCTACCTCTCGGTCGGGTGCAGGGCGCTGCCCGGAACCGAAGCCGCCCGATTATAGGGCCCTGCCCCTCACGCGCACGTCCAATCCCACGCGCGGGAGGTCACCGGGCGATCTTCAAGACAGCTTCAACACCGTCACAACAACTGGACCGTTTTGACCGCTGGATTGGGCAGCGGTTCCCGAGTGCTGGGGCTTGTCGGTCGCTGCTGTGACCAGCGCCTCAGACCCGTTCTGCTCCGGTCCAGCGCGTGAGTACCACAGCGCCAGCCGTATCGCCCATCACGTTGACCACGGTGCGTCCCATGTCCAGGAAGCGATCGACGGCCAGGATCAGGCCGATGCCCTCCAGGGGCAGCCCCACCGCTTCGAACACCATGGCCATCGTCACGAGGCCCGCCGACGGAATGCCCGCCGCGCCCACCGATGCCGCCATGGCCGTGGCGAAGACGACGACCTGCTGGGTCAGGTCCAGCTCGATGCCGAACACCTGCGCCACGAACAGCGCGGCCACGGCTTCGTACAGCGCGGTTCCGTCCATGTTCATGGTCGCGCCCAGGGGGAGCACAAAGGAGGCGACCTCGGTAGGCACGTCCAGGTTGTCCTCGCAGGCCTCGATCGTCACCGGCAGGGTCGCCGACGAGGAGGAGGTGGAGAAGGCGACCGCGATCGCGGGCCGGATGCCGCGGATCCAGCGGCGGGGGGCCATGCGTCCGACGAACCAGACGATCGCCGGCAGGACGATCAGGCCGTGGATGCCCAGGCCCAGCGCGACCGTCACGGAGTAGCGACCCACGGCCAGCAGCGAGTCCAGTCCGCCTTTGGCCAGGTTCGCCTGCAGCAGCCCCAGCACGCCCAGGGGCGCCACCCACATGATGTTCCGGACCACCTGCATGACCACGGCGTCGGCCTTCTTGAAGGCGTCGACGATCCCCTGGGCCCGGGGCCCCAGCAGGATCAGCCCCAGCCCGAAGAGCAGGCAGGTCGCGATCACGGTGAGCACGTCGCCGTCGCGCAGGGAGGCGATGGGGTTGAGCAGGGTCTCCCCGAAGATCCGGCTCAGCATGGAGCCCACCGTCATGCCGGCGCCCGCCGCGGCCTTGGCGGGCACGTCCGCGCCGTCGGGGGAGACGCCCAGGCCCGGCTGCAGGGTGTTGACCAGGACCAGCCCCAGGATCGCCGCGAGCGCCGTGGTGCTGCCGTAGAAGACCAGTGCCTTGCCCCCCAGGCGCCCCAGCCGCGCGATGTCGCCGATGCTGGTCACCCCCACCACCAGGCTGGTGACGATCACGGGGATGATCAGCAGCTTGAGGCAGCGGATGAACAGCTCGCCGAAGAACGCGAGCGGGGCCACGGCCTTCGCCACCGCGGGGTCCTGGTGAGCGGCGAGCCCCAGGGCGATGCCCGCCACGACGGCCACGCCGATCCACTGCGTCAGGGTCTGGGGCAGCCAACGGGGCAGGACGCGGGGCTCCGACATGCGGGGCAGGGTAGCAGCGCGCCGTTCCGTCGCCGGCGCGTCGCCGAGGCCCGGACGCGGTACGTTGGGCGGGTCGTGCGCATCTTGATCGCCACCCGCTCCTTTCCTCCCGATCAGCGCGGCGCCGCGTCCACGCTGCTGTTCCAGCTTTGGGACCGGCTGCGCGAGCGGCACGACGTCAAGCTGGTGGCCGGGTGGGGGAGCGATCCCTCGCTGCTGCCCGCCGACGCCGTGGCCGTGCGCCGTCCCCCCGGACCCTCCCTGCGCGTTCGCGGCGCCCTGGATCTCGCGGTCCGTCGGGCCGCCCTGCGCTTTCGACCCGACGTGGTGCTCGCCTGGGGGATCGAGGTCCCCTCCGACGTCGCCCCCACCGTGGGCCTGCTCGGCGATCCCTTCGCGGGGGAAGCCGCTTGGGGCCGGTGGGCTCCCCTTCGACGCCGCTTCTGGAAGCAGCGCGTGGCCGGCATGGCCCGCGCGATCGTGCCCACGGAGGGCGCGCGATCCCGCCTGTCCGACTTCGGCGTCGACTCAAGCGGCGTCACCGTCTGCTGGCCGGGGGTGGACACGTCGCGCCTCTGCCCCGACCCGAACGTGCCGGCGCTCCCCCGGGACGGGCCCCTCCACGTGGTCTACGCGGCGCGGATGATCCCCGGCAAGGCCCAGCACGTCGCCATCGAAGCGATCAAGGGCCTGCACGAGGGCCTTCGCGAGCGCATCACCCTCGATCTGGTCGGCCCCGCCCCAGACGCCGCCTACCTGGCCATGCTCCACCGGCGTGCGGGGGGGGCCAGCGTCGCCTTCCACCACGACGTGCCCGACGTCGCGCCCTGGCTCCGCCGCGCCCACCTCGCCGTCTTTCCCAGCACGCTGGAGGAGCCCTTCGGATTCTCGGCGCTGGAGGCGATGGCCTGCGGCAAGCCCGTGGTGCACAGCCGGACCGCGGCGCTCCGGGAGCTGACCGGGGACCGGGGCATCGCGGTGGCGGCGGGCGACGTCAAGGAGTTGGGGATGGCGGTGAGATCCGTGCTGAGGGATCCTGCCCGCGCCGACGCCTTGGGACGCGCCGGCCGCGAGCTGGTGCTGGAGCGCTACGCCTGGTCCCACGCGATCCGCCGCTACGAGTCCCTGCTGGAGGAGGCGGTCCGATGAAGCACGTCCTGATCCTCGCCCTGTTCCTGGGCTGCACCGTCCCGGGGAACGACGACGACTCTGCAGACGACGACGACTCCGCGCCCGCCTGGCCCGTGGACGACGACGACGCAGCCGACGACGACGACGCGGCCGACGACGACGACTCCGTGGTGCCCGACCTCGACCAGCAGATCGCCGCGCTGCTCGCGTCCCAGACCGTGCCGATGGGGCCCCTGGAGCCGGTCGCCGCCGATCCCGCCCTGGTCGCCTTGGGCGAGGCCCTCTTCTTTGACCCCATCCTGTCGGGGAACAAGGACGTCGCCTGCGCCTCCTGCCACCACCCGGCCTGGGGCACGTCCGACGGCCTGTCCCTGTCGCTCGGGGTGGGGGCCGTCGGCACCGGCCCGGATCGCGGGGTCGGAGCTCACCCCCCCTTCATCCCCCGGAACGCGGTCGACCTGTTCAACCGGGGCGACGCCGCCTGGCACCGCATGTTCTGGGACGGCCGGGTGGAGGCCACGCCCACAGGGCTGATGACGCCCGCGGGCCCCGATCCGCTGCCGGGCCTGTCCGGCGTGCTGGCCGCTCAGGCGCTGTTCCCGCTGCTCGATCCGGCGGAGATGCGCGGCCAGCCCGGCGACTTCACCGTGCTGGCCACGCCGAACGAGATCGCCGCGCTGCAGACCCCCGCCGAGGTCTGGTCGGCGCTGATGGACCGGCTGCTCGCGGTGCCCGCCTACGTCGATCTCTTCGCCGCCGCCTGGCCGGCGTCCAGCCCCGCCGATCTCACCCTCGCCGACGCAGCGAACGCCATCGCGGCCTACGAGGCCACGGCATTCTCCTTCACCGACACCCCCTGGGACCGCTACCTGCGGGGGGATCTGGAGGCGCTGCGCGACGTGGAGAAGATCGGGGCGCTGCTCTTCCTGAGCACGGCCGGCTGCGCCACCTGCCACTCGGGCCCCCTGCTGACGGACCAGCGCTTCCACAGCACGGGCGTGCCGCAGCTGGGCCCCGGTCAGCCGGGGGACGCGCCCCTGGACACCGGGCGACGCCGCGTCACAGGGGACGACGCGGACACCTTCGCTTTCCGGACGCCGCCCCTGCGCAACGTCGCCCTCTCAGCGCCCTACATGCACGACGGCGCGTTCCTGGGTCTCGAGGAGGTGGTGCTGCACTACGCGGACCCGACCACCACCGCGGCCGACTTCGACCCCGCGGGCCTGCACGCCGACTTGATCGGCACGGTGCAGCAGGACGCCGCGCACCTGGCGGCGTTGCGGGCCAGCCTCAGCCCGGACCTGCCCCTCAACGAGGGCGGCGAGGGGCTGGTCGGCTTGAGCAACCTGCGGGAGTTCCTGGGCGCGCTGACGGATCCGGCGGCGCTGGATCTGGCGGATCAACGGCCGACGTCGGTGCCCTCGGGGCTGCCGGTCCCCTGATCGGGGATCGCGACGGGGCCAGGGGCCCGCTCGGCCTCAGGCCATCTGCGCGATGAGCTCCGCCAGGCGATCCACCGCGCCGCGCTCGCCGAAGACCCCGGTGCCCACCAGGCCCAGCTCGATGCGATCCGGGGCCACCATCAACGTCGCCGACAGCCCCCCCGGCACGGGCGCCAGGGCTGGGACCGCGGGCGGAGAGCCGCCGGCGTGCAGGGCCCAGGGGGTGGCCTCGTCGACGTCCAGCCGCGCCACCCGCACCACGCCGGCCAGCCAGCCGTAGGGGCCCGAGACCGGCCCGCGGCTCCGCGCTCGCTCCAGCATCCGCGCGCGCGCCGCCGGGGTCGTTCCCTGCCCCACCGTCCGGCGCAGGGCGTCGCCCAGGAGCCCGCGGCCCGCCGCCTCCGCCGACCGCTGCTGGTCCAGGCGCTCGGCGAAGCGGTCGAAGGCCTCCGGACCCGAGGACTCGAAGTGCACCGCGGTCAGCACCGCGCCCTGGCCGTCGGGCTCCTCCACCCGCAGCGGCACGCCGATGGCGCCGTCCTCCCCCAGGAAGCGCTGCACGGCGGCGCCCACGGCCCAGGACAGGCGCTCCAGGGAGACGTCGGCGGGAAAGTCGGCGGCCAGGAACTCTTCGCGGGCGCGGTCCGGCTGCCGGTGCAGGCTGGACTCCGGCGCGCGCCAGGCGTCGACGAAGCCCCGGGTCATGACGCGACCCAGCCACTGGAAGGTGCTCTCCGGGAGCGTGTGCAGGTACTCGTCGGCGCGGCGGTAGATGCGGGCGGCCAGGGTGGTGAGCAGCTGGTGGTCCGCGACCAGGCTCCAGCCCCCCATCAGCTCCATCGGCGGGCCGTGCGCGCTGCGCGAGGCCGGCGCCAGACAAGCCCAGGGCCCCTGAAGGCCGTTGGCACGGTGGCCGTGGCGGGCGTGCTGCAGGGTGCGTCGGTCCGACAGCACGGCCAGGGGCGCGCGTTGGGGGCCCGCGGTCTCGATCCGCTGAAACTGCCCCGACGCGAGGGCCGTGCCGATCTCCGACGCCAGCTCGGCGACGTCCCTCCCCGCGGGCGCCTCCAGGGTCCAGACGCCCTTCATGACCACGATCGCCGCGGCCAGCGGGCCTTCGCCCAGCTGCTCGAGCCGGGACGCTCCGCCCTCGTCGAAGCGCAGCACGCGCAGGCCGGGGTGCTGCTCCGCCGCCTCCTGCAGGACCTCCGCGCCCGCCCGGGCCCAGGTGGCGGTGCGCAGGGCGCGCTCGGCGGGGTTCTGATCCTGTCGATCCAGGCTGCGTCCAGCGAAGTTGTCGCCCTCGGGGCCCGGCAAGTGCCGCAGCGCCGCGCTCCAGGGATCGTCGAAGTCCTCGGCCTGACCCTCGCGCTCGAGGCGCTTGCCCAGACCGCTGGACACGGCCCCGAGCAGGTGGCGGGCCAGACCGCGGTCGGCGCCGACCTCCGCCAGCTGGCGTGCCAGCTCATCGGCGGGAAGCACCGGGGCGGCAGGATGGGTGGGGCCGCCTGGGGGCAGGCGACCGATCAGCGCGGAAATGGGGTTCACATCGGCTCCAGGCTCGCTTCTGCCGGGCGGCAATATAGCCCCTCTCCCCCGTTCCCGCGCCCAACGGCTACGCTCGGCTCGTGCGCTGGCTTCTCCTGCTCCTCCTCCCCGCCCCGGTCTCGGCCGCCTCCTTCTTCGTGGAAGAGGGGGGTGCAGGCCCCTACCAGGACATCCAGCCGGCGATCGAGGCCGCCCGCGACGGCGACGTTGTGCTCGTCGCGCCCGGCACCTACGGCCCCATCAACTTCGATGGAAAGGGCATCGGGGTGCGGGCGGTCGAGCCCGGCCCGGGCACGATCATCGACGCCGCCGGCAGCGGGCCCGCAGTGCAGTTCGGCGATCTCGCGCCCGCCGACGCGCTGCTGCACGGATTCACGATCACCGGCGGGGTGGGCCTGCTCGTGGACTCGGTGGGGTCGGTGGCCGGAGGCGGCATCCTGGTGACCCGCGGCTCGGCGCCCCGCATCTCCGGCAACACCATCACCGGCAACGACGCGGCGCAGGGCGGAGGCATCGCGGTGGTGAACGCCGCGCCGCAGATCTACGGGAACACCGTGGTCGCCAACACCGGCAGCGTGGGCGCCGGCGGGCTCTGGGTGCACAACCCCACCGAGCCCGCGGAGGTCCTGGTCGCCTGCAACCACTGGCTGGAGAACAGCGGCGCCGCGGTGGGCGGGATGCTGATCGAGGACGCCCTGGTGGCGGTGCACAACAACGCCTTCAACTCCAACGACGGCGAGCGGGGCGCGGTGTACGCCACCGCCGGAGCCCGAGGCCTCTTCGCCAACAACACGCTGGTCTCCAACCTCTCCGCCTCCGGGGGCGCCGCGGGGATCGAGTCCTCGTCGGCCGACCTGGACTTCGCCGCCAACCTGATCGCCTGGAACCAGGGTGGTTGGGGCGTCGTGCGCAACAGCGGCGGGGCCGACTGGACCCACAACGCCCTGTGGGACAACGCCGCGGGCGCATGGTCGGGCAGCGCGGGCCTGCCCGACGCCTCCGATGGCAACCTGTCCATCGAGCCCGACTTTCGCAGCTTCACCCTGGTCGGCGGACAGGACGATGACCTCTCGTTGGTCGACGGCTCCCCCCTGCTGGACCTGGGGAGCACGGACCCCGCCCTGGCCGACCGCGATGGCTCCCGCAACGCCCTGGGCCTGGACGGCGGGCCCCACCGGGGCTGCGACGGCGACGGCGACGGCGTGCGCGCAGACGAAGGCGACTGCCGCCCCGGCGACGGCGCGTTCCACCCCGGCGCCCAGGAGGCGACCGTCGGACTGGACGCCGACTGCAGCGGCTTCGCCCTGCTGGACGCCCGCACCTTCGTGGACGACGACGGGGGAGGGGTGGGCACCGGCCCCTGGGCGTTCGGCCCGCCCCAGGCCCTGCCTGGACTCGGCTACCAGGGCTCGGACGGCTGGTGCACGGTCTGCGGGGGCTCGCCGGCCGACGGCCAGGCTGGGGACCTCACCTTCGACTTCGACCTCAGCGCCGTGTCGGCCGACGTTCGGCTGGAGCTCGTCCTGGCCTGGGATTCGACCGACGGCGGCGCGGTGGCGCAGTGGCTGGACGGGGCCGATTGGGTCCAGGTGGAGCCCGAGGCCGGGTACCCGGCGGGGCCAGCCGCCGCGGGCGATCTGGCGGGGCTCTCCGCCCTGGGGCGCTGGGCCGGCACCGTGGATCGTTGGGCGGTCGAGTCCTTCGACCTCAGCGCGGCGGCCGGAGGCCCGCTCTCCTTCCGCCTGCACGCCGACCCGGGCGCGGTGTCCGACGGTGCAGGCTGGTCGGTCGGTCGGATCGCCGTGGAGGAGGAGGACGTCGACGGCGACCAGCGCGCCGGGCTGCAGGACTGCGACGACACCGATCCCACGGTGTACGTCGACGCCCCCGAGGTCCCCTACGACGGCCTGGACCAGGACTGCGACGGGCTGGATCTGGTCGACGTCGACGGCGACGGCTCCGAGGGAGGGCCCGCAGGGGACGACTGCGACGACGAAGACCCCGAGCGCAGCCCCGACGGCGTGGAGGTCCCCTACGACGGCGTCGACCAGGACTGCGACGATGGGGACCTGACCGACGTGGACGGGGACGGCGAGGACGCCCTGGAGGCCGGCGGCGACGACTGCGACGACGCCGACGCGACGATCGCGACCACCGCCTCCGAGGTGCCCTACGACGGCGTCGACCAGGACTGCGACGGCTTCGATCTGGTCGACGCGGACGGCGACGGGCACCCCGGGGTCGGCGACGGGCCCCTGGACTGCGACGACGCCGATCCCCTGGCCTGGCCCGGCAACCTGGAGTTCTGCGACGACGGCATCGACAACGACTGCGACGGCAGCGTGGACCGGCGAGGAGACGTCGACGCCGACGGCTTCGACCGCTGCGACGGGGACTGCGACGACGCCCGGTCCGCCGTCCACCCCGGCGCCGAGGAGGCCTGCGACGGCCTGGACACGGACTGCGATGGCGCCCTGGGGCTGTCCGAGCTCGACGGCGACGGCGACGGCGGTCTGGCCTGCGCGGGGGACTGCGACGACGCCGACCCCGCCCGCTCCGCCGGCTTGCTGGAGGTCTGCGACGGAGTCGACAACGACTGCGACCTCGGCATCGACGAGGGCCACGACCTGGACGGCGACGGCTACAGCGGCTGCACCGTGGACTGCGACGACCAGCGGAGCGTGGTCTACCCGGGCGCGGACGCGGTGTGCGACAGCAACCTGGACCACGACTGCGACGGCGTTCGCGACTTCGAGCAGGAGGACTGCGCGCCCACCGCCGGCTGCTCGGTCGGCGGCCGCGGGGGCCTGGTGCTGCTCTGGCTGCTGCCCCTGGCCTACCGGTCGCGCAGGACCCAGCCGGCGCCGCCCAGGGCCTGTCCCCCGTCCACGTAGCCGCTGTCTTCCCCGGCCCGGGGCGTCCAGGCCCGCAGCACCCGCGTGTTGCCCAGCACCGGGTCCCGGCGCAGGAACAGGGTCGTCCATCGCAGGCCCGAGGCGTCCAGGTGCGCGCGGAGGGGGGCCCCGTCCCGGTCGGCCGCCGCCATCAGCAGCCGCCCGCCCCGACCCAGGTGGATGGCCAGGGCGCCCAGGTCCACCGGGTCGTGGTCCTCGGCCAGGACGATCGCGTCGAAGCCGTCGTGGTCCAGCCCCTGCACGGCCGCCGGGGCCCCGAAGCCGGCCATGCGGAAGCTGCGCTCCAGCGCAACGGCGTCGGCCCGGCTGCCCAGGATCGTGACCTCGCAGCCCCGCCGGGCGGCGTGCAGGGCCAGCAGCCCCGATCCCGCCGGCGCCACCAGCACCCGCTCGCCGCTCCGCAGATCGCCGTGCTGCCCCAGCAGGGAGTCCAGGTGCAGCCCCCCGCGCAGGACCGGCGCGGGCTGCCCGGCCGGCAGCATCAGCTCGAACCCGTCCACCGTCGCCGTCTTGCCCGCCCGCGCGCGCCCGGCCCGTCGGGCCCGCTGGATGCGGCGCGCACGCACGCTCGCCAGGGGAGGGGGCAGGGGCCCCGCGAAGCCGCTCACGCGCCGCCCACGAAGCTCAGGGCCTCACGCAGGATCTCCGGCGCGCGGACGGGGCGCCCGTCGGCGTTGATGAAGGCCAGGACCAGCAGCGCCTCCACCAGGAGCTCGTCGCCCCGTCGGATGCGGTACTGCAGCTGCAGCTTGGACGCGCCCATCTTGTGCACGCTCTGCTCCACCACCACCTCATCCAGGAAGCGCGCGGGGCTGCGGTACTTGATCTCCGCCGACACCACGATCAGCGTGAAGTCCAGGGGCATCCCGCCGCCCCGCTTCTGCAGCGTCGCGAGCAGGTCCACGCGGGCCCGCTCCATGTAGATGAAGTACTTGCTGTGGTGGACGATGCCGTACTGATCGACCTCGTCGAACTGCACGCGCAGCGGATACTCGTGGAGCCAGTGGTCGGTCACAGGGGATTCCAGTTGGAGGCGCCGATCGCTCAGCGCAGGGCGATCGCTCGGTCCTCAGAAGACGAAGGCGAAGCGCCCCTGCAGGGTCCAGACGTTGTTCAGGCGGCTCACGATCTGGTCGTACTGCGCCGCGTTGTAGGGCTGCGGCGACGAGGCCTCGCGCGGGTTCTGGTACTGCGTCGTGCGGCCCAGGCGGTCCCCGGCGTGCATGAAGCCCGCCTCCAGCCCGATGAGGATGTGCTCCTCCAGCCACTTCATGTGGATGCCGAGGTCGACCTCGGTGCCCAGCAGCTTCGTC